>JAPHTF010000110.1 GCA_026197095.1 Gammaproteobacteria bacterium | reverse complement strand
TGTTCTATAACTGTCATTTTCTGGAAGATGGAGATTTTTAGACGCAAAATCTCGCATACTTTGACTTTTTTCAAGCAAGAGGCGTAATTCTGGATGGGTCCCTTTTGTCGCCAAAATTTCAGCAACCGGCTTTTGCTGCTCCATGAGCTCAGAATGCCCTGCCATGAGATCCATGTAATAGCCAAATGATGAGCAGGCTGATACCGTTAAGGCGCTGAATATAAGGCCTGTGTATTTGAATAGTTTAATCTGAATCATATTTTACGAACATTATTACCAGTTAAAGGTCATATTCACTTAATCTACACTATATATATCAAATAACCAGAAAGCCGATAAAAAAGCATATGCATAAAAACAAATACACTTCTCAGTTACATGAAATTATTAACTCCGCCAATACGATCATTCTGGGAAAGGAGCATAAGTTACGCTTAGCTCTTACCTGTATCCTGGCCAAAGGCCACCTGCTTATTGAAGACCTGCCAGGTGTCGGTAAAACAACCCTTGCACACACCTTTGCCCAGTTACTTGGATTACAATTTAGTCGTATTCAGTTTACCAGTGACATGTTACCTGCTGATGTGCTTGGTATTTCTATTTATGAACAAACTAATAGTCAGTTTACTTTTCATCCTGGCCCTGTATTTAGCAATGTCCTTTTGGCTGATGAAATAAATCGCGCAACTCCAAAAACCCAAAGCGCTTTACTCGAAGCGATGGAAGAACACCAGGTTACCTTAGATGGTAAAACCCGTGATTTACCTAAACCCTTCTTTGTTATTGCGACACAAAATCCATCAGAACAAATTGGCACCTTTCCTTTACCCGAATCGCAACTTGATCGTTTTTTAATGTCTATTTCATTAGGCTATCCTGATGCACAAGCCGAAAGACAACTACTAATGTCAAATGACAAACGTGAAGAACTCAATAAACTTGTTTCATGCTTAGATGAAAATGAACTCAATCAGATGCAAGATCAGGTTCAACACGTTACGACGACAGATGATTTACTTGATTATGTACAGGCCTTGATCAGTTACTCGCGAAATTCTGGATTATTTGAATATGGTCTTTCACCTCGTGCAGGCTTAGCCTTACTCCATGTCAGTAAAGCATGGGCCATGTTAAATGAACGTGACTATGTTATTCCGGAAGATGTGCAAGCTGTTTTACCCAGCGTAGTGCGCCATCGATTACATCCCGTTGATCCTGATGCCACCCAAACGATTGATGTGTTATTGCAAGACGTCGCTATTCCTTAAATGATGTTTGCAACATTTAAAGCAAAGTTTAATCTACAGCGTTTTTTTACAGGCGAAGGGCCAAAGCCCACGCCTTACATTTTAACGCAACGCCGCGTCTATATATTACCCACCAGGCAAGGACTCGCGTTTGCTCTTTTGCTTTTTATTATGTTAATAGGCTCTATTAACTACAGTAACAGCCTGGGTTACTTTTTAACTTTTTTACTGGCCAGTCTTTCTGTTGTTACCATTTTTCATACCTATAATAACTTGCTCAAACTCCATATCGGTCCCGCAATATGTAAACCGGTCTTTGCCAGCGATGAAGCATGCTTTACTGTCCGGGTTAATAACCTCGATCAGCACAACCGATTTTCTATTGGCGCATTTACACCACAAAAGTTAGCAACAACAACCGATATTAATGAAAATAGTTTATCAACAATCATTATCAAACATCATTTTGAACAACGCGGTCGTATACCTTTACCACGATTCACCATTGAAAGTCGTTTTCCTTTTGGTTTATTTCGTGCCTGGGCACACGTTCAATTTGATCAAACTCAACTGGTTTATCCTAAACCTTCATCTCATACTACTTTACCTGTTAAAAGTGCAGGCTTAGCAGAAGGAAAAAAACAACTCGATTCCGGTACGGATGATTTTAAAGGATTACGTTCCTATGCAGAGGGTGATCCGTTACAACATATTCATTGGAAAAGTTTTGCCCGGCACCATACTTTGCAAACAAAAGAATTTTCTTCAACCACATCAAACGAGCTATGGCTTAACTGGCTAGACACCACTGTTTCCGGAATTGAATTGAAACTCTCACAACTCACCCGCTGGTTATTACTCGCGGATAAAGCTAACTTAAGTTACGGTTTGCGTTTACCCAATAGCATTATTCAGCCGAATACAGGGAAACAACATTTAGACGCCTGCTTAAAGGCGCTTGCCTTATTTGATCACAATTACCATGGTTCCCATGATGTTACTGAATAAATTACAGCCTCCAAACGTTCAACCTGCTGCTCTTATTTTATTGTTGGGTTTAATGCTGGTTCTGTTACCACATTTTTCCCATCTGCCTTTATGGTTGAGTTTGGTTACCACTTCACTTGTAATTTGGCGCGCTTGCTATGAGTTACAGTTATGTAAGATACCTGGCAAACTCATTTTATTTTTATTCACAATAATGCTTTTAGTGGGTATCGTGTTGAGTTATCACACCCTGGTTGGTCGTGATGCAGGTTCGGCTATGTTATTAGGTTTGTTATGTTTAAAACTTTTTGAAATTAAATCTTACCGTGAAATTTCTATTATTATTAATCTTGCTTTATTTTCTATTGTTATTAACTTTTTATTTAATCAATCTATCGCGGTGGCTTTTACCATGCTGCTGGCCCTGGCTGTGTTATTCACTGCGTTAATTGGTTTTCAACATAACTATAAAAAACTGTCACAACTAACACCTTTTCCAATTGATATTATAAGGTCAAGTGAAAAACAGCATTTCAAACTTGCTTTTAAAATGCTTGCTCAAGCAATCCCTTTTGCTATTGTTTTGTTTATTCTTTTTCCCCGCGTTGACGGTCCATTATGGGGATTACCAGAAGATGCTTTTTCTGCTGAAACTGGCTTATCTGATAATATGTCGCCAGGGCGAATAAGCCAACTCAGTAATAACACCAGCGTCGCTTTTAGAGTGCAGTTTGATTCTGCTGTTCCTGGTCAAGATAAACTCTATTGGCGCGGCCCGGTAATGTGGAATTTTGATGGCTACAGCTGGACAGCACCTTCTAATGAACGAATAGCCATTAGTCATTTTGAATTTACAGGCCTGGGTGAAAAAACGAATTACACCATTACATTACAGCCACATAATACCTTTTGGATGTTTGCTTTAGACTTGCCTTCAACATTGCCTGACCGCTCACGACTTTCTGCAAACATGCAAATGTTATCACTGTCACCCGTACAGAAACTAAAACGTTATCAAATAAGTTCATATACTCGTTATATATTACCTACTTACTCACAAATTTCGTTAGAACGTTACCTTGAATTACCTGAAACAAACTCAAGTTCTCCTGACTCTAATTTATATAAGAGCCGCCAACTCATTAAAAAACTTAAAGTTCCCGGTAATCCTCAACAAACTATAAATAACGTATTGAATTATTTTGCCACGCAGGATTTTTATTACAGCCGGCAGCCACCACTTCTTTACAATAATCCGGTTGATGAATTTTTATTTGAAACTAAACGCGGCTACTGCGAACACTATGCTTCCAGTTTTACTGTATTAATGCGATTGACGGGTATACCTTCCCGAATAGTTACTGGTTATCAAGGTGGTGAAATTAATCCTCTTGATAATTATATGACACTACGCCAGTCAGATGCACATGCCTGGTCCGAAGTATATCTGGGTGACAAAGGCTGGGTACGTGTTGATCCCACTGCCGCTATTCCACCGGGTAATATTGAAAATACCGATGATGCAATCCGCTTGAATTCTACGCTTAAAAAACCTTCGACCTTGTTTAAATCATCCTGGTTATCTAAGCAAATGAAACAAATGCATTTTGCGTGGGATGCAATTAACAATCGCTGGAACCAATGGGTACTAGGGTATAACAATAAAAAACAAAAAGCTTTTTTTGAGGCGATTGGTATTCCTGATATTACATGGCAAGGGTTATCACAATTGCTCTTTAGTCTATTAGCTATATTAACCGCCCTGCTTGCTTTAATTGTTTTTTCTAATCAATCTAAACAATATAATGACATCCAACATTATTATGATAAGTTTCTAAAAAAATTACGCAAGGCTGATTTAACTAAAGAAAATTATGAAGGTGCAGCAGATTTTTGCCAACGCGTCATTCTTAAGCAACCTGATTCAAAAAGCGCAATTGAACAAATTACACAGCTATATCAGGAGTTGCGTTATAAAAAATATAGTGAAGAAAATTTAAAATGCTTTAAAAATAAAATTAACTCTTTTTGAGAATCAAAAACATGCTAAATTTTTTATAAGTTTAACCAGGTTACTAAAGAATTTACTTTTTTGCGCTATTTACCAATACAGAAACTGGAAAAGATTTTTCCGAGCAATTCATCACTACTGACAAACCCGGTAATTTCACCTAAAGCTTGTTGCGCCTGACGAAGATCTTCTGCAAGCAATTCACCTGCTTTCGATTCCTGGAGTTGCGCCTGGCCACTTAATACAAAATCTTTAGCGCGTATCAAAGCATCAAGATGTCGGCGACGGGCAAGAAACACACCCTCGGTCAACCCGGTGTAGCCCATGATTTTTTTCAAATGATCACGTAATAAATCAATCCCTTGCCCTGATTTAGCTGATAAGGCAATTTCACTATGCCTGTTTTCATTAATTGAAGCTTGTATACCTGTTAAATCTATCTTATTTCGAACAATAGTGACTTCTAAAGAACCAGGTAGTTTTTGTCGAATTTCTTCATCTTCTGCCGTAATACCGGTTTTATCATCAACAAGCAAAAGGGCCCGGTCGGCTTGTTCAATTTCAATCCAGGTACGTTTAATTCCTTCCTGCTCAACCACATCATCACTTTCTCGTAATCCTGCCGTATCGATGATATGTAATGGCATGCCATCAATGTTGATTTCTTCGCGCAATACATCCCGTGTTGTGCCAGCAATATGAGTCACAATCGCAGAATCTCGACCGGCCAGGGCGTTAAGTAAGCTGGATTTACCTGTGTTAGGTTGGCCAATCAAGACCACCCGCATGCCATCACGCAATAAAACGCCTTGTTGCGCTGAAGCAAAAATTTTATCCATTTCTAAGAGAATATTTTTCAGGCTGGTTGTGACGTGACCATCTGATAAAAAGTCGATTTCTTCTTCTGGAAAATCAATCGCAGCTTCTACATATATTCTTAAAAGAGTGAGTGCTTCCACACTCTCATCAATCCAGCGAGAGAACTCACCTTGTAAGGATTTTACTGCTGATTTTGCGGCTTGCTCTGAACCCGCTTCAATTAAATCGGCAATGGCTTCAGCCTGGGCTAAATCCACTTTGTCATTTAAAAAAGCGCGTTCTGAAAATTCACCTGGCTGTGCGATACGCGCGCCTAAGTTTATGACTCGCTGCAGCAATAAATCCATCACCACGGGACCGCCATGCCCTTGTAGCTCTAATATATCTTCTCCGGTGAATGAATTTGGACCAACAAAATACAGTGCCAGGCCTGAATCAATGACATTTTTATCTTGATCTAAAAAAGGAAGGTAATCAGCAAAACGGGGTTGAGGTAGTTTGCCTAAAATGGCTTCAGCGATCGGTTTCGCTAAGGGACCAGACACCCGGATAATTCCCACGCCACCTCGACCAGGTGGTGTCGCAATTGCGGCAATGGTATCTCTGTTTTGATCTGCCACTTGAACCTCTAAGATTAAAAATCATTAGCCACAGAGGACACGGAGGTACACAGAGGAGATAAAAGTATAAAAAACTCTGTGATCCTCCGCGTCCTCTGTGGTTTAAGTGTTTTTGAATTAATGCTTATGCCTTAATTACAATTTTAGTGATATACCATTGTTGTGCAATTGATAACACGTTATTTACTACCCAGTATAAAACCAGGCCTGATGGGAAGAAGGCAAAGAACACGGTAAAGACAATAGGTAACGCAGACATAATTTTTGCCTGCATGGGATCCATGGGTGCAGGATTAAGTTTCTGCTGAATAAACATTGAGATACCCATAATTAAAGGTAAAACAAAGTAAGGATCTTTATCTGATAAATCTGTAAACCACAAAATCCAGTCTGCCTGACGCAACTCAACACTTTCAAGCAATACCCAGTACAAAGAAATAAAGACCGGAATTTGAACCAGGATAGGTAAACACCCTCCGAGTGGATTAATTTTCTCTTCTTTGTACATTTTCATCATGGCTTGATTCATTTTTTGACGATCACTGCCATAACGTTCTTTTAATGCCATTAAACGTGGCTGAACCTTACGCATATTAGCCATGGATTTATAACTGGCTTCTGATAATTTATAAAACACGAGCTTGATTAAAAGTGTTAATAAAATAATTGCCCAGCCCCAGTTACCAACAAAGTTATGAATCTTGGTTAGCAGCCAGAAAATGGGTTTCGCGATAAAGGTCAGTACACCATAATCAACTGTAAGCTCTAAACCCGGTGCAATTTTCTCTAAATCTTGTTGAATCTTTGGACCAACATAAAGCGTATTATTAAGTACCGTGCTCGAACCTGTTGCTACCTGAGTTTCATTTGTTGCTTTCATGCCCATGGCATAACGTGATTCATTTAAGTCACGCGTAAAGTAACTTTGCTGACTATCAACAGGAGGTACCCAGGCAGCAAGGAAATAGTGCTGGATCATCGCGGCCCAACCATTTTTCACATCACGTTTTAAATTTTCATCGGTCATATCTGAAAAATCAATTTTCTGATATTTATCTTCCGGGCTATATAAAACGCCACCTGTATAGGTGTAAATGAAAGATGACTGGTTTTCATCTGCAAAATCTTTACGTTGTAACTGCTGGTATAAGTTACCGCGCCAGGTTTTGCCGCTGTTGTTTTCTATTTTATGACTAACGTTAATTTCATAACTGCCACGTTTAAATTCATATGTTTTTGTAAAGTTAACATTGTCAGGGCTTTTCCAGAATAAATTTACTTTTAAACCATCCTGACCATCAGCAAGTTTGTAAGACGTTTTTTCTACTATATACATAGTATTATGATTTGGTGCCGCGATAACGGTTCCATCATTAGCTTCTCGTTTACCGGCAAATCCTGATTGCGCAATATATAAGTTTTTCTCAGCATCACTCATTAAACGGAATGCTTCAGTATCATCCTTATTTGTTTTTGGATATTTCACTAAATCAACAATACGAACATCACCACCACGTGAATCTATTTCAATATGAAATACATCCGTTTCAACTTTAATACGTTGTGCTTGCGTGATTGCTTTTGCAACAGGCGCTCCCTCCGCGCTTGGTATTGAAGATGGTATTGAAGATGGCACAGAAGATTGAGGTGTTGGATTGTCTGCACCCATCGGGACATCTGCAGATTGCGATTGTCCTGGTACATTCACTGATTGTGTTTGAGGTACCGGTTGTGGTTGAGGCCCAAACTGTAATTGCCAGGCATCATAAGCAAGATATAAAAGGAAAAATAAACCGATAGTCAAAAATAAACGTTGCTGTTCCATAATAAAACTTCTTTTATTGTTAGTTTCTTAAATTAAAATAATGTTTTGTTCTTAAATAATATTTAATTCTTTAATGATTATGCTCTTTGGTACAATCAGTATTTTCTGGTACTGGATCATAACCGGACTTACCCCATGGGTGACAGCTAAGTATGCGTTTAATTGATATCCAGCCACCTTTCACTACACCAAAGCGCATTACCGCTGTTTGCGAATATTCCGAGCAAGTTGGCGTAAATCGACATCGTGGTCCCAGCATTGGGCTTATTACATATCGATAAAACCCTATTATACCTGAGATAATTTTTCGCATTTTTTTCTCAGGATATGCCAGTTTTTAGATAATAAATCGAGTAATTCACGGTTTGTTTTTTTTGCTGCGCCAGCACGCGCAATAACAACAATATCGAGGTCTTTGATAATATCGAGGTGATGACGAAAGCTTTCTCGGGTAAGGCGTTTAAAGCGATTTCGTGAAACAGCGTGTTTTAACTGCTTTTTTGCTACTGCGAGGCCTAGACGTGCAGTATTGTGATTATTTTTTATCCCTAAAACCAGCATGCTCGCATCACCCTGTTTTACACAGGGGTTTGCAAATACACTTTTAAACTCAGAAGCTTGCGTTAACCGTTGCTGCCGGGCAAAACGCCCAGTTAACTTGGTTAACATCAGGGAGATATGAGCAAATTATTGAGCGAGACGTTTACGGCCTTTTGCACGACGAGCGTTGATAACCTTACGGCCACCTACTGTACTCATGCGAGCACGAAAACCGTGTCTGCGAGCGCGTTTTAAATTACTTGGTTGAAATGTTCTTTTCATAGCGTTAACCGTTAAATAGTGTTCAAAATCAGCCCAAAACGGGCTCAACAATGGTTCAAAAAATGGCCGTGAACAATACTGCTCAGCGGGCGTGATGTCAACTAAAATCTAGATTATCGCTGGCTTAAACGTTTGAATTTAGATAGATTTTCTTTTCTATTTTCATTCTCTTTTTTTCAAAATAGGCTGTGGATAACTTTTACAGTGTCAGTTAGAATCCCTTACTCTACTTTTTCAACCTATAGTCACTTTAACCGGGAGTATGCTGTGTCCCAGCCCATATGGGATCAATGTTATTCCCAGTTAGAACAAAGTCTAAGTGCTCAACAATTCAGTACCTGGATACGTCCTTTGCAGGCTGTTTTTGCGGGCAATGATATTATGCTGCTGGCCCCTAACCAATTTGTGAAAGACTGGGTATGTGAGCACTTCCTTACTCAAATACAAACGACTCTAGATAGCCTGTCGGAACAGCCTCCATTAGTTTCAATAGAAATTGGTAGTGATCGCTCAATACAAGATTCAGGTAAATCCATTCGGCCTGATTTTAATACTTCTGATCAAAAACCAGTAAAAATCAAAACGAGCTCGACCTTAAATCCTAATTTTACTTTTGAGTCATTTGTTGAAGGTAATTCCAATCAACTTGCCCGGGCAGCAGCTCAACAAGTCGCAGTAAATCCCGGTGAAAGCTACAATCCTATGCTCATCTATGGCGGCGTGGGTTTAGGTAAAACGCATTTAATGCACGCTATTGGAAACGAATTAATAAAACATAATCCGGATGCGAATGTCGTTTATTTACATTCCGAGCGTTTTGTTGCGGATATGGTAAAAGCACTGCAACACAATCGTATTAATGAGTTTAAAGCTTACTATCGAACGGTTGATGCTTTATTAATAGATGATATTCAGTTTTTTGCAAAAAAAGAACGCTCACAGGAAGAATTCTTTCACACATTTAATGCTTTATTAGAAGGTCAAAAACAAATCATTATGACCTGTGATCGGTATCCAAAAGAAGTGGATGGCCTGGAAGATCGTTTAAAATCTCGATTTGGCTGGGGTTTACCTGTTGCCATCGAGCCACCTGAATTAGAAACCCGTGTTGCTATCTTAATGAGTAAAGCGTCACTTTCACATGTTGATCTTCCAAATGAAGTCGCTTTTTTCATCGCAAAACGACTACCTTCAAATATTCGTGAACTTGAAGGTGCGCTGCGACGAGTCATAGCCAATTCTTCTTTTACGGGAACACCTATCACCCTTGAATTTGCAAAAGATGCTTTACGTGACTTATTGGCCTTACAGGCAAAACTCGTTACGATAGACAATATTCAAAAAATGGTGGCTGAATATTACAAAATTCGTATTGCTGATTTATTATCTAAAAAGCGAAGTCGTTCAATTGCACGACCCCGGCAAATGGCGATGGCATTGTGCAAAGAACTCACTAATCACAGCTTGCCAGAAATTGGGGATGCTTTTGGTGGCCGTGACCATACTACAGTAATTCATGCATGCCGTAAGATTGCCGAATTAAAAGAAGAAGAATTGATGATTAAAGAAGATTTTACTAACCTGTTGAGAACACTAACAACATGATGTGTTTAACCTGTGGATAAGTTTTTTGATCCTGAAAAAAAGCAGTTCTTAACATGTTATCCACAGGATAATCAGAGCTTATCTTGCTTTTTTACACAGCGTTTAGCTCACTGTAAATCATTGATATATAAGAGAAATTAAAGTTATCCACAGATATCGTTAATACTAATAATAGTAATAATAATTTAATATATATATTAATAATATATAAGGACTCCTATGAAAATCAGTATTTCACGAGATGCAATACTAACCCCGTTGCAAATGGCTAATAATGTTATTGAACGTCGACAAACATTACCTATCCTGTCTAATGTTTTAATGTCTGTTAAAGACAATACATTATCTTTAACAGGTACTGATCTAGAAGTAGAAATTATTAATCATTGTGCTATTGAAAATAATGAAGATGGTGAAACCACTTTACCTGCACGTAAATTATTAGATATCTGCAAAGCATTACCAGAAGGTTCAAATATTGAAATCTTAATTGACCAGGAACGAGCTGTTTTAAAATCTGGACGTAGTCGTTTTACATTATCAACTTTATCAGCAACTGAATTTCCAAGTATTGATGCATTAATTTCACCCTTTGAATTTAATGTGCCTCAAAAAACATTTAAAAAACTCATTGATCAAACTCAATTTTGTATGGCGCAACAAGATGTCCGTTACTACTTAAATGGATTAATGCTTGAATTATCAAATAATCAAATGATAGCTGTGGCAACAGATGGACATCGTCTTGCTTTTTGTCAGGCTGAGATTGATTTAAATCCAGGTGAAACTCGCCAGGTTATTGTTCCTCGTAAAGCTGTGAATGAAATTTCACGTTTATTAGAAGAGTCAGATGAATCTGTAAAAGTTTCTCTAAGCGAAAATCATATAAGAATCTCTTTCTCTGAGGTTATTTTCACCTCTAAATTAATTGATGGAAAATTTCCTGATTACCAACAAGTCATTCCACAAAAATGCGACAACGAAGTGAAAAGTTCACGTGATAATTTGTATCAGTCATTTCACCGTACTTCAGTATTATCTAATGAAAAATATCGAGGAATGCGTCTTCAGTTGAGTGAAAACCAATTACAAGCAACCGTTCATAATCCAGAACAAGATGAAGCAGAAGAAGTTATTGAGGTTAATTATTCCGGTGATGAATTTGAAATTGGTTTTAATGTTGCCTATTTACTTGATGCATTAAGTGCAATTAAATCAGAAGAAGTTGTCATGCAGCTTACTGATTCAAACCACAGTTGTTTGTTATTTGGTACTGACGATGTAAATAGTAAATATGTTGTTATGCCAATGCGTCTGTAATACTCTAATTTTATGTATCTTACTCAACTTGATATTAATCAAGTTAGAAATCTCCATGATGTTAAAATAAAGCCAGGAAAAAGGTGTAATTACATATTTGGAAACAACGCAAGTGGTAAAACCAGTGTTTTAGAAGCCATCTATTTATTGTCAGTTGCCCGTTCTTTTCGTACTACTCATATAAAACATGTCATTTCCTACAATTCTCCTTTATTACAGATTTTTGCTCGAATTCAAAGTGATTCAAATCAAGAACACACTGCCCTGGGTTTAGAGCGATCAGACAAAAAAACGCGCATTAGAATAAATGGATCTGATGTAAAACAGGTTTCTGAATTAAGTTCACTCCTGCCAGTACAAATTATTAACCCTGATGTGCATAAACTCTTAGAACAAGGTCCTAAATATCGACGTCAGTTTATTGATTGGGGAGTGTTCCACGTGGAACATGGTTTTCTTCAGGCCTGGCAACAATACTATAGGGTACTTAAACAACGCAATGCTGCTCTTAGAAAGCGGTTAAATAAAAAAGATATCATTCTTTGGGATGATCAACTTATACAGTATGCAAAAAGTATTACTTTGGCACGAGAAAGTTATTTATCAGGTTTTTTGCCTATATTTAATCGTTATATAAATACCTTAATGGGTTTATCTGTTGAAATAAGTTATGTCCGAGGCTGGAATACAGAACTCAGTTTTACAGAAACACTTTCAAAAAGCTTTGAGAAAGATATATTTAAGCGATTTACCTCCTCGGGACCACATCGAGCCGATTTAGCCATTTTGCATAATGGTATTCCTGTTCAAAATAGCTTTTCACGTGGCCAACAAAAACTTTTAGTTTGTGCCATGCGATTGGCCCAAATCAATCATTTAAAAAAAGTTACCAATCAGCAATCTGTACTATTAGTTGATGATTTAGCTGCTGAACTGGATGTCCAGCACAGACAAAATTTAATTGATTTGTTAGTTGATACTCAAGCACAGTTATTTTTGACAGCTACAGAACAGAATTCATTCATTTTACCTCCAGAAATAGAGTCAAAAATGTTTCACGTGGAACACGGAATTGTGAAAGAAGTGGTACAATAATCATTCAAAATTAGGAGCTTCAACCGTGAGTGATAATAAATCATACGATTCTTCAAGTATTAAAGTTCTAAAAGGTCTTGATGCTGTTCGAAAAAGACCAGGAATGTATATTGGTGACACAGATGATGGTACTGGTTTACATCATATGGTCTTTGAAGTCGTTGATAATTCAATTGATGAAGCTTTGGCAGGACATTGTAATGAAATAAATGTCACCATTCATACAGATGGTGCCATTTCTGTGAAGGATAATGGCCGCGGAATACCTGTTGATTTTCATGAAGAAGAAGGCCGTTCAGCGGCAGAAGTTATTCTTACTGTTTTACATGCTGGTGGAAAATTTGATGATAATTCCTATAAAGTATCCGGTGGTTTGCACGGAGTAGGTGTTTCAGTTGTAAATGCCCTCTCTGAGACTCTCAGATTGACCATTCGTCGAGATGGAAAAATTCATCAACAAGATTATGCCTTGGGTGATGCCCAAAATGAGCTAAAAGTAATAGGTGAAACTGAAAATACTGGCACCGAAATTCGCTTCAGACCGAGCCATAAAATTTTTACGATTACTGAATATCACTATGATATTTTAGCTAAACGTTTACGAGAATTATCATTTTTGAATTCAGGTGTTCGTATAACACTGACAGATGAAAGAGATGGAAAAACAGACCGCTTTGAGTATGAAGGTGGTATAAAAGCCTTTGTTGAACATCTAAATAGAAATAAAACTCCTTTACACGAGCATGTTTTTTACTTTGAAACTGAAAAAGACAATGTGGTTGTAGAAGCGGCATTGCAGTGGAATGATTCTTATCAAGAAAATATCTTCTGTTTTACCAATAATATTCCCCAGCGTGATGGTGGAACACATTTAGCCGGCTTGCGTGGCGCCCTAACTCGTTCAATGAATAATTTTATTGACAGCCAGGGTTCAGCAAAAAAAGCAAAAGTCAGTACTTCGGGTGATGATGCCCGTGAAGGCTTGGTTGCTGTATTATCGGTTAAAGTCCCTGATCCAAAATTTTCATCTCAGACAAAAGATAAACTGGTTTCATCTGAAGTTAAAAGTATCGTTGAGTCAGTTATGGGTGAAAAATTTCAGGAATTTTTGTTAGAAAATCCCACGGACGGCAAAGCGATAGCTTCAAAAGTGGTTGATGCGGCGCGTGCTCGAGAAGCGGCGCGGAAAGCGCGCGAAATGACCCGCCGCAAAGGTGCGTTAGATATTGCCGGATTACCGGGAAAATTGGCAGATTGTCAGGAAAAAGATCCTGCTTTATCAGAATTATTCCTGGTGGAAGGGGATTCTGCTGGTGGATCAGCAAAGCAAGGCCGTAACCGTAAAACTCAAGCAATTTTGCCGTTAAAAGGCAAAATATTGAATGTAGAAAAAGCCCGTTTTGATAAAATGTTGTCATCGGTTGAAGTGGGCACACTGATTACTGCACTCGGTTGTGGAATTGGAAAAGATGAATTTAATATCAATAAACTGCGCTATCACCGCATTATTATCATGACCGATGCTGATGTCGATGGTTCTCACATTCGAACGTTATTGCTGACCTTTTTTTATCGTCAAATGCCTGAATTAGTTGAGAATGGCTATATCTATATCGCTCAGCCTCCTTTATATAAAGTTAAAAAGGGTAAACAAGAAAGATATGTAAAAGATGATTCAGAACTTGCGAGTTATTTATTACAAGTTGCACTTGATAATACAGAGTTATATGTGAGTGCAAATTCACCTGCATTAAGTGGCCAGGCGCTCGAAAGCTTAGCAAACGACTATATTGTCGTAATGGAAAGTATTAAACGTTTATCGCGACGTTACCCTGCTGCAATTTTAGAAAAAATGATCACAATGACTGCGGTTAATAGTGATATGGATAAAGAACAAGCTCAATCATGGTTTAAAGAATTAGCGACTCGTATTGCGACAGATGAAACTAACTTAAGTTATAAAATTAGTGTAGATAATATTGAGGGTGAAGTTAGCCACTGGTGTGCAAAGATCCAGATCCTTCGCCATGGCATTACAACAGAAAAAGTGATTGATCGAGACTTTTTTGAATCAGGCGAATATTTTGCAATAAAAACATTGGCTGAAAAATTACAAGATTTATTATCTGAAGATGCATACATTCAGCGTGCTGATCGTCAACAACAGGTTTCATCTTTTAAACAAGTAATGGAATGGTTAATGGAAGAAGCAAAGCGCGGTCAACATATTCAACGCTATAAAGGTTTGGGAGAAATGAATCCTGAACAATTATGGGAAACGACTTTGGATTCAGAAAATCGTCGTTTATTACAGGTTAAAATTGAAGATGTGATTGCTGCAGATGAAATTTTCACTACCTTGATGGGTGACCAGGTTGAACCACGCCGTGATTTTATTGAAACAAATGCACTTAATACTGCAAACCTTGATGTTTAAGCGTTAACGGGTAAAGAAAAAATCAAAAACTGTTAATCACAGAGGTGCACAGAGAAAAATAAAATAAACTTTGTAAACCTCCCTGCCCTCTGTGGTTTAATGTTTTGTTAAGTTAAGTTTTCTTAGTAGCTACGGAGTTGACCTACAAGTAAACCTTGAATTTTAACTCTAGCTGCATCATAAATCATGGGTTGTAAATTTTGATTTTCAGGGCTTAGTTCTACCCTTCCATCTTTAAGTCGTTTATATCTTTTTAATGTTGCTTCTTGATCATCGATTAAAGCCACAACAATATCACCAAACTGTGCGGTATTTTGCGGTTGAATTACAACAATATCACCATCAAGAATACCAATATCAATCATTGAATCACCTTTAATTTGTAAAGCAAAACGGTCTTTGCCTACAAACATTTCACTAAGATTAATTTCTTCATGATCATTGATTGCTTCAATGGGTTGGCCCGCGGCAATCCGCCCGACTAACGGGAGGGTTGTGGAGTTACTCAGTGCATCATCAGCAAGACGAATGCCGCGCCAGCCACGC
>JAPHTF010000165.1 GCA_026197095.1 Gammaproteobacteria bacterium | reverse complement strand
GTAAATATTTTGGCAAACGTGCCGAAGTTTTAGAAATCCCTTATTTATTAGCAACGCAAATTGAATCTTATCGAGGTTTTTTACAGCAGGATACGCCTGAAGAAAAACTCAAAGATCAGGGGTTGCATGCTGCGTTTAAATCAGTATTTCCAATCGTTAGTTACTCAGGGAATGCTGCACTTGAATATGTGGGCTATCGTTTAGGCACACCTGTTTTTGACGTTAAAGAATGCCAAATGCGAGGAGTAACTTACTCAGCGCCTTTACGCGTTAAAGTTCGCTTAATCATCTATGATAAAGATGTAAAAACGCCTACTGTCAAAGACATCCGTGAGCAGGAAGTTTACATGGGTGAAATTCCACTCATGACAGATAATGGTACTTTTGTTATCAATGGTACTGAGCGTGTTATTGTTTCTCAGTTACACCGTTCTCCTGGTGTATTTTTCGATCACGATAAAGGTAAAACCCATTCATCGGGTAAGTTGTTATTTAATGCCCGCGTTATTCCTTATCGTGGTTCATGGTTAGATTTTGAATTTGATCCAAAAGATGCGTTATTCACACGTATCGATCGTCGCCGTAAATTACCAGTAACTATTTTGTTGCGTGCTTTAGGTTATAACAATGAAGAAATGCTGGACATGTTCTTCGAAAAAACCAGCTTTAAAGTAGCAAAAGAAGGCTACGATATGACGTTGGTTCCTGAGCGTTTGCGTGGTGAAGCGGCAACTTTTGATATTAAAATCAAAAACAAAGTTATTGTTGAAGAAGGTCGTCGTATTACTGCCCGTCATATTGGTGAACTTGAAAAAGCCGGTGTGACTGCATTAAATGTTCCTGAAGATTACCTTTATGAAAAAGTGATGGCGCATGACATCATTAACAAAGAAACGGGTGAAATTGTTGCAACAGCAAACCAGGAAATTACGCCTGAATTAGTCGAGTTATTAAAAGAAGCGGGTATCAAAGAATTTGATACTATCTTTACTAATGATTTAGATCATGGTGCTTACATTTCAACAACGTTAGCGATTGATCCAAGTACCACTCAGCTTGAAGCGCAAATTGAAATTTATCGAATGATGCGCCCGGGTGAACCACCTACCAAAGATTCAGCTGAAAACTTGTTTAAAAATTTATTTTTCAGTCCTGAACGTTACGATCTTTCAACAGTCGGTCGTATGAAATTCAACCGTCGTGTTGGTCGTGAAGAAGTTGAAGGTGAAGGGACTTTATCTAACGAGGACATCCTCGCAGTAATCAAGACTCTCATCGATATTCGCGATGGACGCGGTATTGTTGATGATATTGATCACCTGGGTAATCGTCGTATTCGTTCTGTTGGTGAAATGGCAGAAAACCAATTCCGTGTAGGTGTTGTTCGTGTTGAACGTGCAGTTAAAGAACGTTTAACGTTAGCGGAAGCTGATAACCTGATGCCTCAGGAAATGATTAATGCGAAGCCTGTTTCAGCAGCAGTAAAAGAGTTCTTCGGTTCATCGCAGCTGTCTCAATTTATGGATCAAAACAATCCATTATCTGAAATCACACATAAACGTCGTATTTCAGCTTTAGGCCCCGGTGGTTTGACTCGCGAGCGTGCTGGTTTTGAAGTGCGTGACGTACATCCAACGCATTACGGTCGTGTTTGTCCTATCGAAACACCTGAAGGTCCAAACATCGGCTTGATCAACTCATTGTCAATTTATGCAAGAACAAATGACTATGGCTTCCTCGAAACGCCTTACCGTAAAGTGATTAACGGCAAAGTAACTGATGAAGTCGAATATTTATCAGCAATCAATGAAAGTGAATTTGTTATTGCACAGGCAAATGCAGGTGTTGATAGCAAAGGTAAATTAACTGATGACCTGGTGCCATGTCGTCATAAAAATGAATTTACTATCTCGGCTCCAGAAGAAGTGAATTATATGGATGTATCATCGAGACAAATTGTTTCGGTTGCTGCAGCACTTATTCCATTCCTTGAGCATGATGATGCTAACCGTGCGTTAATGGGTTCAAACATGCAACGTCAGGCTGTGCCTGTGTTATGTGCTGAAAAACCATTAGTCGGCACAGGTATTGAACGGACAGTTGCAATTGATTCAGGGGTAACCGTTGTTGCAAAACGCGGTGGTACGGTTGATTCAGTTGATGCAAGCCGTATTGTTATTCGTGTGAACGATGATGAAACGACTGCGGGCGAAGCGGGTGTTGATATTTACAACCTCACTAAGTATACCCGTTCAAATCAAAATACCTGTATTAATCAACGCCCGTTAGTTACACCGGGTATCAAAGTTGAGCGTGGCGATGTAATGGCCGATGGTCCTTCGACAGATATGGGTGAGTTGGCATTAGGTCAGAACATGCTCGTGGCTTTCACTCCATGGAATGGTTATAACTTCGAAGATTCGATTCTTATCTCTGAACGTGTCGTGCAGGAAGATCGTTTTACTTCAATCCATATTCAGGAGTTAACCTGTGTTGCTCGTGATACTAAATTGGGTTCTGAAGAAATTACGGGTGATATCCCAAATGTGGGTGAAGCTGCACTCTCTAAATTAGATGAAGCCGGGATTGTATACATCGGTGCTGAAGTTAAGCCGGGTGATATTCTGGTGGGTAAAGTAACGCCTAAAGGTGAAACTCAATTAACCCCGGAAGAAAAACTCCTGCGTGCAATCTTTGGTGAAAAGGCATCTGATGTTAAAGATACCTCATTACGAGTATCAGGTAGTACATCCGGTACCGTTATTGATGTACAAGTCTTCACTCGTGATGGCCTGGAAAAAGATACACGTGCGCAGGCAATTGAAGATTCTGAAATGGAAAAAATCCGTAAAGATTTCAATGACCAGCGTCGTATCATGGAAAGTGATACTTACGAGCGTGCAGAAAGCATGTTGATTGGTAAGATGGCTGATGGTGGTCCAAATGGATTATCTAACGGCAGCAAAATCACTAAAGCGTATCTTGATGAATTAGAACGTGAAAAATGGTTTGAAATTCGTTTACGAAATGATGAAGCAAATACACAGCTCGAGCAGATCTCTGAACGCGTTAAACAGATCCGTATTGAGTTTGATGAAAAATTTCAAGAGAAAAAAACCAAACTAACTTCAGGTGATGATTTAGCTCCTGGCGTGTTAAAGATGGTTAAGGTTTATTTAGCCGTTAAGCGTCGCATTCAGCCTGGTGATAAAATGGCTGGTCGTCATGGTAACAAGGGTGTTATCTCAATGATCGTTCCAGTTGAAGATATGCCGTTTGATGAAAATGGCACACCAGTAGATGTGGTTTTAAACCCGCTGGGTGTACCTTCTCGTATGAACGTTGGTCAGGTACTTGAAACACATTTGGGCTGGGCAGCTAAAGGTCTTGGCCACAAGATTAACGCTATGATCAAGTCGCAGGAAAAAATTGTCGAGATTCGTAAGTTCCTTGACCAGATTTATAACAAGTCAGGTGGACAACAAGAAGATCTGAAATCATTCAGTGATGAAGAGATTCTCGACCTGGCGAAAAACTTATGTGGCGGTGTACCTATCGCAACACCTGTATTTGATGGTTGTGAAGAAGCTGAATTAAAAGGGTTACTTGAGTTGGCAGATTTACCAACGTCAGGTCAAACGACTTTATTCAATGGCCGTACTGGTGATGAGTTTGAACGTAAAGTAACTGTTGGTTACATGTATATGTTAAAACTGAATCACCTTGTTGACGATAAGATGCATGCGCGTTCAACAGGTCCATACAGCTTAGTTACGCAACAACCATTAGGTGGTAAAGCACAATTCGGTGGTCAACGTTTC
>JAPHTF010000103.1 GCA_026197095.1 Gammaproteobacteria bacterium | reverse complement strand
ATCGTTAATAATGCCAAAGCAACTTTCTTAGAAAGCTCGGGGGAAGTATCTCGCATTTTTGCAAATGGCCATTCAGGATAAAGCTGCGTGCTGAGAAGAAAAGGAAAGCCTTTTATATTTTTTTTATTTATTACTTTAAATTCATCCAGATTTATATCGCCACGTTGAGCTAAACGTTCCAGCATGTCAGTACGTACTACTCCAACATCTGCATTACCAAGACTGACAATACTAACAACATCTTGTTGCAAACCTCCGCTAAAACTAATTGTCTTAAAGTTCTTCTCAACGTTAAAACCTTCGTTTAATAACTCCCGTAAAGCGACTCTCCAACCACCAAAAGCACGCTCAGAAACGCCAACGATACTTTTACCTTTTAAATCTTTAATTTCATTAATATTACTATCTGCACGAGTAAAAATAACTGAACCAAATTTAGTATAGGGCTTACCTTGTCTTTTATTTCTTAAAGTAAGAATAGCTGAAGCACCAAAACGCGATTCCATTTCAACGTAAGATGAAGGATTTGATAAGACAAAATCAAATTGATTTTTTTCAGTCGCTTGCATGAGTTCCTCGAGTCCAACAAAAGGAACCATAACAAATTTGTGCTCAGGGATTTTTTCTGATAAAAAATCCGCAGTTTTTTTCCACTGTTCCATACTTTTTTCAACACCTTGAATGGCACGTAAACCAATTTTTATAGTCGCTGCATTCAGGGGTAATGAAGTGATAAACAATGATGTGAACATTAGTGATATAAAACTAGCCGTGAATAACGGTTTTTTAATTATTACACTTAGTCTGAAAGGCATGTTCTTTCCTTTACTACCTTTGTTATAATTTAGTCAATCAACTTAAAATTAAACTATCAAAAATACGAAAACATCTTAATCTTGTGCAATAATAGTCATTAAATTACTGTGCCAATAATTAATGAAAACGAGCCTACTTCTATGCAACGCATAACGATTACACGCCCAGACGACTGGCACCTACATGTTCGAGATAATGAATATTTAGCGGATGTTGTTCCGCATACGGCATCAACATTTGCACGCGCCATAATCATGCCAAATCTGAAGCCACCAGTGACGACAGTCGAGCAAGCTATTTCGTATCGTCAACGTATATTATCGGCCGTGGAGAAAGAAACTTTATTTTGTCCACTGATGGTTTTGTATCTAACCAATAATACTTCAGCCGATGATATTGTGGCTGCTTACCATTCAGAGCATGTCCATGCAGTTAAATATTACCCTGCTGGCGCAACAACAAATTCTGATGCAGGCGTGACTGACATTAAAAATGCCTATGCGGCATTAGCGAAAATGGAAGAGTTAGGATTACCTTTACTTGTTCATGGTGAAGTGACTGATCCAAATGTTGATGTATTTGATCGTGAACAGGTTTTTATTGATACTGTTTTAATCCCCCTGCTCAAGGATTTTCCAAAGCTTAAAGTTGTACTTGAACACATTACAACAAAACACGCAGTAGAATTTATTTCTCAAGCTAATGACAATATTGCCGCCACCATTACTGCGCATCATTTATTGTATAACCGCAATATTATGTTTAAGGGTGGCATCAATCCGCATTATTATTGCTTGCCGATTTTAAAACGTGAAACGCACCACCAGGCACTTGTTGCAGCCGCAACCAGTGGTAATAAAAAATTCTTTTTAGGCACAGACAGCGCGCCTCATGCTCAAGACAACAAAGAAACATCGTGTGGTTGTGCAGGGATATATACTGCTCATGCTGCCATTGAGTTATATGCAGAAGTTTTTGATCACGCTAATGCACTTGATAAGCTTGAAGCCTTTGCCAGTTTCCATGGGCCAGATTATTACGGTTTACCACGAAACACCGATACCATTACCTTAGAAAAAACAGGCTGGTCTGTGCCAGAGTCATATTCTTTTGCCCAGAAAAAACTTGTCCCGCTACGTGCCGGTGAATGGGTTCACTGGAAAAGAGTCTAGTAATCATTGCACCCGTGGCACAAAGATTTCAAAATAATCCTAAATAAGTTTTTATCCGAGTATTTATATCCCGCTTACGGTATCCTTCACAAATGGACGATTTAATAGAACACAAAGACCCTATCGCCAGCCGCTTTCGCGGCTTTTTACCTGTTGTAGTCGACGTCGAGACGGCAGGTTTTGAGGCTGATCGACATGCTTTACTTGAAATTGCCGCTGTCACCTTAAAAATAAACAATAAGGGACAGATTGAGCCCGATAAAACCTATGATGTACATGTTGAACCTTTTATGGGTTCAGAACTTGATCCAAAAGCATTGGAATTTACCGGCATTGACCCTTACCACCCTTTTCGTATGGCCAAACCCGAGCGCGAAGCGATGGATGAAATATTTAAACCTATTCGTAAACTGGTTAAAAAAACCGGTTGTAGCCGTGCGATTTTAGTTGGCCATAATCCTATTTTTGATTTGGGATTTGTAAAAGCGGCTGTCGAACGATGCGACATTAAACGAAATCCATTCCATCAGTTCAGTACTTTCGATACGGCAACACTCGGTGGCTTAGCCTATGGCCAAACAGTATTAGCGCGTGCTGCTCAAGCAGCAGGTATTCAGTGGGACCATGACGCGGCACATTCTGCAGCTTATGATGCAGAACGTACAGCTGAACTCTTTTGTATTATTGTCAATTCCTGGGATAAGTTTTCTAAATAATTTTCAAATATTTGAACCACAGAGGACGCGGAGGTTCACAGAGAAGTCAGGTCATTACGAAGGAATAATATGACCGTGGTAATCTTCACCAGACAACACTTTTCTTAAGATTGCTTCGTCGCTCTGCTTCTCGCAATGACAAATAAATTTTGACCTCTGTGAACCTCCGTGTCCTCTGTGGTAAACAAAAAAAAGCCCGAACATAGTTCGGGCTTTTTTATAAATCAAATGTCGCAGTAAAACTAAGCAACCGCTTCATCAATCGCTTTTTTCAACTCACCTTTTTGATACATTTCTAAAGTGATATCACAGCCACCAATTAATTCACCATTAATGTAAACCTGAGGGAATGTTGGCCAGTCCTGGTAACGAGGAAGGTTTTCAAAAATTTCTGGATCCATTAAAACATTTACATGCGCAAATTCTTTACCACACGCCTGTAATGCTTGTGCGGTACGGCTTGAGAAACCGCACTGTGGCATTTGCGGTGTACCTTTCATAAATACAACTACTGGATTACTTTTAACAATCTGATCAATACGTTCTAATACGTCCATTTCTATAACCTCATTATTTCAATCTAGTGTTCGTGCTGCATGGCATTCCAACCAAACAGAAAATTAGTGTCGACTAATATACCACTTACCCATAAAGAATACCAGAGTATAGAGCTTGGTTATTAGCGCTAAATTCGAATGTTGCCTCTGCATAAGAAGATAGGGCTATTTATTCTTATTTCAAGCATCCAGATGAGTCTGAAACCAGAGCTCTAACAGGGCTAAATGCCACAATTTACTGCCTTGTAACGCGGTAAAGTGTTGATCCGGCTCAGAAAGCAACTTATCAACATACGGGCGAGCAAAAATACCTCGATTGCGACAGGCCTGGGAATTTAAAATATCCTGCATAAAATCGAGAAATTCACCGCGTACATATTTTAATGCTGGCATGGGGAAGTAACCCTTGGGTCGATCAATAACGGCATCAGGAATCAGCCCACGCGATATGCGCTTGAGCACATCTTTACCACCGAGACCACTTTTGAGCCCGAGTTTCATTTCCGGTGGCATTTTTGCCGCCAGCTCAACCAGCTTGTGATCTAAAAAGGGGACACGCGCTTCCAATCCCCAGGCCATGGTCATATTGTCCACGCGTTTAACCGGATCATCGACAATCAAGGTTGTGGTATCCATGCGCAGAACACGATCAATAAACTCATCTGCATTGGGCTGGCCCAATAATTCCGCAACTTTTTGTGAAGTAAAATCTTCACCCCGATATTCAGGCGTCACCATTTCTAAAAATTCATTATGCGTGCGATCAAAATAATAACGGGCAAAGCGTGAGACGTCAGAACCATTTATATCCTGATGCATTTGCGGGAACCAGAAATAACCGGCAAAGACTTCATCAGCCCCTTGTCCACTTTGTACGACTTTTACTTCTTGCGACACTCTTTCTGAAAGCAGATAAAATGCAACGGCGTCCTGCCCCACCATGGGCTCAGACATCGCGTTCACTGCATCAGGAATATGCGGTAAGACTTCACTGTTTGATATGTGGTATTTATGATGTTTTGTTTTATATCGCTCGACTATCTGGTCTGAGAATTCAAATTCACTACCCTTCTCTTCCGGTTGGTCTTCAAACCCGATAGAGAACGTTCGTAAATCTTTTACGCCGGCTTCAGCAAGTAACGCAACAAGTAAACTCGAATCCAGACCTCCTGATAACAACACCCCCACAGGTACATCCGCTACATCAATCCGTTTGCGTACGGCTTCACGTAATGAATCATGAATCGCATCGGTCCATTCCTGTTCAGACATTTCTTTTTCAGGGCGGGTAGCATCCAAAAACCAGTAACGTTGTGTTTTTTCTTTAGCGTTTACATCGATTGTCATTGATGTCCCCGGCTCTAATTTACGAATACCATTGATTATCGTACGTGGAGCAGGAATAACAGCATGTAAAGTAAATTGGTTATGCAATGCAAATGGATCGATTGATTTATCAATTTCACCTGTTGCAAGTAATGCCTGTATATTAGATGCAAAACGAAAATGTTCATTTGTTAACGAAAAATAAAACGGTTTGATGCCCATGCGATCGCGTGCTGCAAAAACATGTTTTTTCTTTTCATCCCAGATAGCAAAAGCAAACATGCCGTGTAAATATTTGGGACAGTCCTCACCCCATTTATGATATGCCTTAATGATAACTTCAGTGTCACCCTCGCTTTGAAAGGTATAACCATCTTCAATAAATTGCTGACGTAATTCAGGGTAATTATAAATTGCACCATTAAAGACAATGGTTAAACCTAACTCGCGATCAATCATCGGTTGGTTGGAATGTTCGCTCAAATCAATAATCGCTAAACGTCGATGTCCAAATGCCACACGATCATGATGCCAGGTATCACCAAAATCTGGACCACGTTTTTCCAGCTTCGGTAACATGGCTTTAACCACTTCTAATGAAGCCGTTGATTTAAAATTTAGCTCACCACAAATTCCACACATATGCTCTCTTCTTTATTCATGTTGTCGGCCTGAAGACCGACCTACAACTATCTGTTTTTTGTAGGTAGGCTCTTCAGGCCGACGCGGTAACAGTTGTCCCAAAACAAAATAATTATTCAGGACGACATCTCTAAACCAACAATAGCCTATAACCAATCTGCATCCCAATGAGGATAATCTTCAATTCTATCAACTAAATTCGCACGAAGTGGATTAGCAACAATATAACGGGCGATTTGTTTAATACATTCATCGTTGCGTACAGCATGATCGAAATAAGCAGGTTGCCAAAACTTTCCTTTATTATTGATAACATTATTCAATACACGTGCTGTTCGTCCTTTAAATAAATTAACAACTTTTGGTAATGATTGATTATCATTTAGTTGAAATAACCAGTGCATATGATCTGGCATGATGACCCAGGCATAAGAATATACTTTTTCTTCATCATGTAATAAACGTATTTGCTGAATGGCTTTCCGTGTCATATAAAAATTTGTGAAATATGGCGTTCTTTCTTGTGTCACCATTGTTACAAAATATACTCTGCCTTCTTCAGAAAATCGTCCCTTACGTAGCTCGTTAAAACTCATCCTTAAGTTCCTTTTT
>JAPHTF010000032.1 GCA_026197095.1 Gammaproteobacteria bacterium | reverse complement strand
ATATCGAAACTCTACCAACTAACCCAGAAATTGGGCGTATAGTGCCTGAGTTCAACGAAAAAAATATTCGTGAATTAATTCATCCTCCTTTTCGTATCGTTTATTTAAACGAAGAAAGAATCATTCAAGTCATTAGAGTGTGGCGAAGTGAGCGTTTATTAAATTTAACTGATACTCCGATAAATAAAAAAATATAATTCATTCAAACCGACCAAGAAATAGATAATATGAACATACCTGGCTACAAGCTTCATCCTCTAAAAGGCAAGTTAAAAGGTTTATGGTCTGTGACAGTAAATGTTAACTGGAGAGTTACTTTTAAATTCGAAAATGGAAATATTTATATTGTTAACTATGAGGACTATCACTAATGAATATGCATAACCCACCTCATCCCGGAGAGTTCATTAAAGAAGTTTATCTAACTCCATTTAATATCAGCTCCCGTACAGTCGATGAAAAATTATTAGTGTCTCCATCTACTTTTAATCGGTTAGTAAATGCTGAAAGCAACGTTTCACCTGAAATGGCTTTAAGGCTTTCTAAAACGCTTGGGCGCTCACCTGAAAGCTGGCTTTCAATGCAGGACTCTTACAATCTTTGGCATGCTAGAAATAACATCGACCTACGTAAAGTGAAAAAACTAAATATTGAAGCAGCCTGACAATGCGTTCAAATCGGGTTTTTAAAAGAGGCACTCTCGCTTCTCTTTTAAAAACCCGCTTAACTCAATCATTATCGCTTTATACTTTTTAAAATAACAAACTTCTTATTGCTTGCAACTCTCTCACAGTTACCAAATATCTTTTTTAACTTTATATGGTAACTGAGATGACGATTACCAATTACCCACAACTCCCCATTTTGTTTTAAAACATCTTTCGACTGTTTAAACATTTGCCAGGCCACCTCATCACCGATTGCATTACTTTGGTGAAAAGGCGGGTTATTTAAGATGAGATCAGCGCTGTTTTTTTCGAGCCCAGCCAAACAATCATTTGTCATAAATTGTGCGCTTCGCTGATTATCGAAGGCCAAAGCAAAAGTTTCTTTTGCTGATTCAACAGCCATAAAAGATTCATCTGTAAAAGTAATTACAGCGTGAGGATTTTTTTCTGCCGCTAACAAGCCAACAATGCCATTACCACAACCCAGATCAATAATACTTTTATATTTACCTGATTGTGGAATGTGCTGAATAAAAAAACGCGTGCCAATATCTAAACTTTCACGGGAAAAAACATTCGCATGATTAACAATAGAATAGGAAGTACCCTCTAAAGTATATTTTTTTGGATAAGGGCTTATTGCAAGTGGAATATTTTCATCAACTGTACTGATTATTAAACGTGCTTTTTTCTTTGCCAGTGATGTTTTAGTTGAGCCTATAAGTTTTTCAAACAACTTAAGCGTTGAGATATGGATGGATTTAACCATTCCTGCGGCAATTATTTTTGTTGATTTAGAAATTAACGGCTTGATTCTGATGAGTTGATCTTCTAATAATGACAGGCTCTTAGGGATTTTAATAAAAACAACATCATAATTACCCTCAGGCGTTTCGATACTGCTAACAATTTTAAGCTTGGTGTTTGGCAACTTGTTTTCAGAAATATTTTGTTTTATGCCTTCCTCGGCAAGCCAGGAGTCTGTCCAAACAGTTATAGTATGTTTGTTTAACGCTGTCGCCAGGGCACCAAAACTGTCGTTAATAACGAGAATACTTAATTGTTTAGACGTTGGGCCATTTTCATAAAAATAAGTTAAAAGATATTCATCTGCGGCATCCCATGCGCGCAGCAATTCATTTTTTCGTTTTGGGTATCGTGAGAGACCAAACTCACCTTGTGGCACTTTAAGTAATTCCATAAAGTGTATTGTAGGGGAAATATCATACTAAAGTAAAAACTTAAAACTGTGTTTAGTAGGATTCACCCCAGGAGATGGTATGTTCTAACTGCTCAATTTTAAATTGTTGTTCTGAGATAATGTACTTAACTACATCACCGATTGAAATCATCCCAACTAATTTTTCATCGACGATAACAGGCAGATGGCGAATATGGTGTTCACTCATCACGGCCATACATTCTTCAATTTTTTGTGTTGGGAAAGTATGAAAAACACGTGTCGTCATAATATCTTTAACTTTAGTTTCCTTGGATGAGCGATCTTTAAGTATGACTTTTCTTGCATAATCTCGCTCAGAAATAATACCTACAAGCTTGTCACCTGATACAACCGGCAAAGCACCTGCTAAATGCTCGTTCGTTTTTTTTATCGCAGCAAAGACGGTATCATTAGGTGAAATAGTCCAAACCTCACTTCCTTTAGCAGCAATCAGCTTTTCAATTGTCGACATGGTAATTCCTTGAAATTAATATCATCTGGCTATAAATGTAATACCTATACCAGTATAGTAGAAATATAATGACTTATAATCCTCATAGATTAAAACGGGTATTTAATAGCGTTATCGGCACGGATCAAGTTAACTAAAATAATAAACCCATTTACACATAATATTTAAATGGGTAATTATGGTGCACTATTTAAAGGAACGGGTTCTATGTATCACGGCAGTTGTCTTTGTGGAAAAATAAAATTCACATTAAGCGGTAAGATAGACGACATTGTCTATTGCCATTGTTCCCAATGCAGAAAAGCACAAGGCAGTGCATTCGCAACCAACGCAAATGTAAAGTCATATAGCTTTAATTTTATATGTGGTGAAGAAAATTTGTCGTCATATAAATATTCTACAGAACAAACAAAATATTTCTGTAAAAACTGTGGCTCACCTATTATGAGTAAAAATATTAATTTTCCTGAAAATGTACGTATTCGATTAGGTACGATTGAGTCTGACATTAGTGAACGTCCAGTTGCTCATATTTTTGTATCATCAAAAGCTAACTGGGAGGAGATTTCTGATTCGCTTCCCCATTATGCCGAATATAAAACCAACCGTTAACATCTTCATGAGGAACAACGAATGCCAGCAATGTTATCCATTTATATCAACGGTAGCAAAGTACTTGAGTATGAGAAGAACCAACGTGAACCGGGAAAACAACGCCGCTTTCTCGATGGCATGGACCTCGATATGGATGATGGCATCGAGCTCAATGGTGAAATGATAGATTCACCGGATAAAATGCAACGGGCAAATTATGTCAGCATGAGTTTACTTTACGGCATTGAAAATAAAAATGAAGGAATGGTTTCAGCGACCTGCGGTTACCTGGTTAACCGCTTACCAGGTTTAAAACAAATTCGTGCAACGGAGGATGGTGACGAAATCACACTGGATTTAATTTTTGATGAGATTAATTAGCTTTTTGTTATGGTTTTAACCATTCCATTAATTTTTTTTCAGAAAGGACTCCACTAATAACCTGCTTTTTATCTATAGATGTAAAAAAATAACTCCGTGGTAATTCACCATACCAAAGGTGATCAATTTCATAGCGCAAACTTTCATCTGATTCACCTCTAAATACCCATGATTCAATATTGTCCAACTTATATTTT
The DNA here is from genome assembly GCA_026197095.1 of Gammaproteobacteria bacterium. Lineage (GTDB taxonomy): Bacteria > Pseudomonadota > Gammaproteobacteria > UBA6429 > Thiohalophilaceae > JAGLTQ01. Next base: position 39,969 of record JAPHTF010000032.1, on the reverse strand, counting down.
GACAATACCGTTTGAACTTCATTATCTGTTGCAGAAATATCTGTAGAGACCAGTACTATATTGAGCTCATTTTCATGCTCGAGAAGCTTCCCTAACATTTCAAGTTCTTTGTAACACGATGGGCAATCCAGTGACCACAACACCAGGACGAAAGGTTCCTGTTGGCGCTGCTCAAGTATTTGAGAAAAACTGCCTGATACAAAGGGTCGAAGTGAAACATCAGCTATAGCTGACATACTTGCCATCATGAAGGCACTAATAAGAAGATAGTGTTTTAAAAATTTAAGAAACATGATAATTTTTTACTTAGATAATTTAAGTAACTGATACTTTTCACCTATACGATGCCAACTGGCATAAACATTATTCCCATCACTAATAACGAAGGGATGATCTGTTGCCGCAGACGTTGTTAAGAGCAATTGGGGTGAAGACCATGAATCTCCTGAATCAGTAGATTTTTTCAAATAGAGTGATGATTGCTTTCCATCAAACTCTTTCCATACAATATAAACCTGTTTGCCACGACTTAACACATGAGGATGTGCAGCAGCTTTTTCATAAGCTCCAAAATTTATCGGCGTAGTAAAGCGAGCAGCTTGATCTTTAGAGTTTGCATAAAACAAACCATGTCTCTCAGTTGCATTATTAAACCAGGTTGTGTGATAAATACCATCATCGGCAATCGAAATTGAAGGGCCATGGTGTGGACAACCTTCGATATGCCATTTGTCATAACTCAGGCGTTTCATTTCACCCGGTTGATTTTGTTGTGTAAATTTTACAATACCATGATCACGAATATTGTCTCCAAAGATATGGCGCCACACAATAACAGGCAGTTGATCTGTATCAATTGCTATAGCAGTACGGCAACATTCACATGAGGTATCTGCAATTTTTTTGTTTTTAAGAAATGATTTACCGTTGTCGGTTGACAGTGCATAGTATATAGCGGAGCCGTTATATTTCTTGCCTGCCTTTTGTGCTGCCAGTAAATCTCGCTTATCTAGCCAGGCAATATAAATATCACCCTTTTTATTTACTGCCATCGAATCAAAACGGTGACTGGTTACTTCCCTATGATCATTGACCGTTATGGGTTCGGAAAAATATTTTCCGCCATCAACAGAGCGACTAAAACGAATGTGACCGCTAAATCTTTTTTCAGTTAATTGTTCTGTCCATGAAACATAAATTTCGCCATCAATACCAAAGGCCAGCTTGGGGCGGTTTTCACCTTTAGCATAAACCAGTTCTGGACTACGATTTACGATCACTGCTGGCTTAAATGATTGCCCTTTATCACTTGAACGACTGACATAGACATGACCAGAAGCATACCAGGCTACCCATAAAGTACCATTCGCATCAAAATGTGAAGATGTTATTGAAGCACACTGGATGGTCGGGATAGCATTTTTATTTCGACAAATTTCAGGCACCGCTGAATGATCCATTTTCATGGCAACGCCAGGTTGGGATAAAATCAATCCCGCACAAAGCAAAGAAAACGATAAAAATAATGCGTGTCCTGTTTTTTTACTTTTCATAATTAATCTTAATTTTGTAAAATTTTAAATTCTGATTGTTATCCCCTTTCTCTGGTTAAGAGAAAGGGGGAATCACGTTTCTATATTAGAACTTCAGGCTACCCTGCATATAGATAGTCCGTTGTGGCCATGGATGAGCAACAAAAGCAAGTTCATCAGTCAGGTTATCAATACCGGCCGTGATTTTGCCATGTTTACCAATCTTATAAGTCGTTTTAACATCAAAGAATGTGTATGCATCAATGGCGCTCATTACGTTCTGAGCAGTATCCGAGTTATCTATATTGCCATAGCTATCACTCGCATAGCGCATACCGCCTGAAACACTCCACTTATTACTAAGATGTTGTGTTAACAGTAAGTTAGCACGCCATTCCGGCATACGCGCCATCTCGTTACCTACAATAGTCGGATCTGCTGCATTTTTTGTAATGATACTGTCCACCCAGGTCATATTGAAGCTAACGTCTGTATTACCACCACCAATACGATTTTGTTGTACGATGAACTCTGCGCCCTTTGTTTTAACTTCATCAATTGGCAAATACGTAGTTGTACTTGCCAGGGTATCAGTCTGGTAATAAATAACATCATCAATTGTTTCCTGGAACAGGTTAAAACGCATAACGCCTTTTGCCAGTTGTTTTTCAAACATCAGGTTATGATGTAATCCATCTTCCGGCTTGAGTTTTTCATCTGCGATGGTTGTTCCTGTTGTTTTTTGCTCGTTGTGATAAAGCTCTTCAAGAATCGGGAAACGATATGCCCTGGCCAGAGAATAACGTGTCACCCAATTTTTATTGAGTTTATGCCCAACGGAGAACTTGGGAGAGAAACCCGTTTCTGTGCGCGTTGCAAGGTCCAGGTTAGTTGTTGAATAGTTATAATTTTTACCATTCATCGTGGTCCAGTGCTCATAGCGTGCACCCAACGTAATATCTGTCTTCTGAGTAAGCTGTAATCCCCACTGGGCAAATACTGCCTTGGTTTCAGTTTCACCACCTACCGTGGTATTCAGTGAATTTATTGCACCCGTAGCATAATCAGTACTATAACCGTTCAATGTCATCTTATAGCGATCAAAATGTACGCCCGTAATAAAGTTCATGTTCTTGCTGTTCATGAATTTATTAGAACGCGCTTTCACGTCTAACGTAACCCAGCCGGTATTATCAAATGCACTAAGGCTACCCACGCCAGTGTAAGCTGGGTCATCAGGGTTACGACCTGAATCAATAGACTGGTCTTCAAGTACATCATACTTGCTAACCCCTACTTCCATATTCCAGTTATTTGTAAGCGGGCCTTCAAAGGTCGCCCCTAACATCAGGTTCTCACGACTTGATTCACTCAATGCAAAATTGCTGCCTTTAACATCAAATTGAAAGCCATCCTGTTGAAAAGAGCCATTCCATACTGGGTTATTACCTGCATCACGCAGGTAATTGGTCGGTGTACTATTTCGAGAGTGGTCTTCATACGCAAGGGTAAAGCGCGCCAACCAGTCGCCCATTTCCTGTCCGACTTTTATCTTGGTCAGATCTGTAACGCTTTTATCAGAGCCAGTATCACCATAATACATTGATGGATTACCTTTACTATCAACCGAATAATACGCACCGCTTACAACAGGTTCAACACCTGCAGCTGTAGTATTATCATAACGAAATGACATTGGATGACTGTCATTTTCAAGGTGGTTATGAGACATATATAAGCTGGTCTTGCCAAAACGCTCACCTGCAGAAACAAACGCCTTGCTTCCCGTATAAGTATCATTTGCGCCCATGTGACTGAAGTCCTGTGAAAAAACACCTACTTCAGCATTAAATTCAAAATCATCTGGTCGCCGGGTATTAATATTGACTACACCACCCATAGCATTACCGGAATTCTCAGCAGAAAACGGACCATAAACAATTTCAACTGACTCCGTTTCATCAGGAGAAGCCATTGACCAGCGTGGTGCACCGTTATAGCGAGTCCGCAGCATATTATGTAAAGGCACACCGTCAACAAATACCATGGTGCGTGTTGTCTGGAACATACCACTCCCGCGCATTCCAATAACACCATTAGGATCACCAATGTAACGGCGACGCACAACAGTAGAAGGCTCATACTTAATATAATCTTCAACCGTTGCCGTGTTGATACTTTCTGCCTTCTCTTCGGTAACAACCGAGGTTGGACTGGTATATGGCGTATCAACAGATGTTGTAATTTCAGCCTCTCCTTCAACCACGATATTGCCTAGTGATTTATTCGTGGTCGCTTCTTCGGCATGTGATGATGTAATAACTCCTGCTAAAACCAGCGATATCATCATGCTTATTTTTTTACGTTTCATTTTACTCTCCCAACTTACGATTTTATTATTTAATCTGGAACTGCATTGCATAGTTAACCTGTATAGGGCACTCCACATCTTCTGGGCAGGCCGGTAGTGGCAATGCCTTGTTGACTGAACCTTTTGCCGCGCGACGTAACAAAATTGATGAGCCGTTTGCTGATAGTTCACTGATGCTGCCATCTTTCTGTAATACAAAAGAAACCTGGATGCTTCCTTCTATATTGCGTAAACGTGCCGAGTGCGGGTAATACTTATGTCCCTCGATATGAGTTAACACGTAATCAAGGTAACTCTGGCGTCGCTGTCTGCTTAATGCTTCTTTATCCCGCTTAACTTCATCTGCAACCTTCTTAGCCACAGCCTGCTGCACCACAGGCTGTTCTTTTACTTTTTTAATTAATTTCTTTTCCCTTTTTTTCTTTACTGGTTTTATTTTTTTAACCGGTTTCGGTTTTATTTCTTGTTGTATCTCTGGTTTTACTGGCTTTAATAAATTCAATGAAACACGCGTATCATAAACAGGAGCCTGTGCCTGGCTTTTACTCATCGCTGCATCTGAAAACTGGATAAACAATGCTGCATGAATCAGCAAAGAAAAAAGGAAGGTATAAAAATTTATTTGTTTATCTCTTAACTTCATATAACAACTTTGTTAACTCAGGGTTTCTGAGTAACTATATCAAGTGAAGTGGCGCCCGCTTTGCGTGCCGCGTCCATTACGCTAACAGTTAAGCCAAGCTGCGCAATTTTGTCGCCTCGTAAAATAATCTGTTTATTTCTTCGGTTATGTAACTGCTGCTGTATAACTTTTTCTAATTCATTAGCAGCAACATGTTTTTTATCAATCAATATATGTCCCTGGTTATCCAATACGATCTCCAGCGCGCCTTCATCTTCAATGGCTGTCGATGAATCTGCTTCTGGTAAACTGATATCAAGGGCTTCATCTTTTACAAAATGTGCTGTCAGCATAAAAAAAACCAGTAACAGGAAAACAATATCAATCAACGGGGTCAGGCTGGGTATCTTACGATTACGTTGCAGGCCTTCAAACTCCACTGCTTGTTACCTCACGGTGATGCACACTATCAACTGAAGTCGATTCACATTGATGCGGTAATGTTTCAATCACTAAAGAAGCATAGTGATGCATGGCGTTAGTTCGTTGAGTGGCTAAACTCTCTAACCAGTGCAACAAAAACAAAATAGGTAAAGCAACCGCAAGTCCTACACCGGTAGTGACCATGGCTTCCCAGATACCTGTTGCTAATGCCTGTGCATCTACCTTGCCACCGGCTTGTTCTATTACCATGAAAGCTTTAATCATCCCAGTAATAGTGCCAAACAAACCAAGCAATGGAGCGGTATCACCAAGCAAACCTAACGTACGAAAGCCACGTTCCATACGTTGTAATTCCTGTGAACCTATCCGGGTTGCTGTGCGTATTAAATCTTTAACGCCTTGCTGAGAGGCTTTATGTATCCCTGAAATAACAGCCACTTCTGGACCACGCAATTCAGAAATTAAGGAGGTTAGATTATTTTTTGATAATGCTTCTTGTAATTGAAAAATAAAATCCTGGGGTAAGCGTCCCATCCTGATGAAATGGATATAACGCTCTAAAACAATTGTCAAAGCAATAACAGAGTAACAAAAGAGAATCCAGACAACCGGACCACCCTTATCAAGTATTTCTAATATATTCATATTCTTTTCAATCCAACAAAGCAAAATATTTCAATAATGCTTAAATTGAAAATAATCCCGTTTAAATTTTTTGTGTTTTGATTTTTTACTTAAAACTATTTTCTAAAGTAACTAAGAGTAAAATATCCAAGAATGACTTCATGTGCATTCCTTTAGATATTAATTCTTATTTATATAGCAAGCGTTATGCCAATATAGATATCATAAAAATCAACAGCTTAATAATGTCCACATGATATATGTGTCTCTTATCAGACACTTTTGTTTGATATCAGACAATAAAAAACCCGCACAAAGCGGGTTTTTTACAACAAGTTTATATACTTATTTATATAGCATCACGAACACGTTCTAACTTGCCGCGCACTTCTGCTGCCAGTTCTTTAACACCGTCTTTTTCAACAAGCGTTAATACTGCTGAAGGATCCATAAAGGCAACGGTCACTGTTCCGTCTTCTTCTTCACGTACTAAAACGTTACAGGGTAATAACAAACCGATGTCGGGTTCTGCAGTAATTGCTTTATTTGCAAGTACCGGGTTACATGCACCAAGAATAGTGTATGGACGTTTATCGATATCCAGTTTCTTTTTCATTACAGCTTTAACATTAATTTCTGTTAAAACACCAAAACCTTCTTTACTTAATTCTTCTGTCACCTTGGTGATTGCATCATCAAAGCTACCTGAAAATGTCGTACTAAATCCGTACATAAGTTTCTCCTAAAATCCTATATTTTAAAGGGTGATAATTAATTCTGCTGATGGTGCTGATTATACCATGCTGTATATATTTCATCCGGCCATTGAGCAGTAATCCAGTTCAAAATTAACGTAATTTCACTATCCGAAAATTTGTCTTTCCAGGCAGGCATATTGCCGCCAATCTTTCCGGTACCATTTTTTATTACCGTGACCAGTGCTTTAGGTGAATGATGCCATGTATGACCACTTCCATTTAATGGCGGTGGCTGATTTTTACCCTCCTTATCGGGTGTTCGCCAATCCTTCGCCCCTTCGCCCTGCTGACCATGGCAACTCGCACAATTTAGCTGATATAAGCGTTGCCCCGCGGAATAATCCTTTGGAGTTAAATTTCGCTCAACAACACCTTTTTTGTTCTTCTCAACCGGTACGGTATTTTTATCCTCTGAACATGCTGATAAAAATAACAGGCTAATAGCGAGTGTTAATAAATATTTTAATTTCACTTTATAAATACCTTTATCGCTAGTGCTCATGAGTACTGTGATCATGCGTTTCTGGTTTATCGTTCTTTAACACCTCTCTTTTATTATCAATAGCAGGGGTTGTTAAAGAATCGCGATGATGGTCATCGGCTGCATGCTCATGTCCCTCAGCTTCAACTTGTGGTATCGACATTACTCCTAAACCATAACGATAGACTAGCTCACTTCCACGCCAGCCGGTTGATACCAGTAACACTAAAGCAAACACCATAATGATAGTGAAAATAATACTTTCATTTTTGATACTTTTATACAGTTTAACTGACCAGATTGAGAGAACAATAAACACTGATAATGTTATCAATGCCCAGTTACGGTGATCAGTCATCGCCAAGTGTGACGCAGTATCATGCGCCACACTATTGTATGCAAACCAGCCGGCTATTGCAGTAACTATGGCAAAGCCTGTTCCTAACCACAGGTTCCAGTAAGCCAGCACCCTGAATTTCTCTTTAAGCGCGTGCTGGCTGAACACTTTTAATAAAACAAAGAAAACCACTGACATGCTTAATAAGGCAATAGCAAAATGCACAAATACTGGATGCCAGTTAGGTATAACTTCAATCATAAATTTTTACTCCGTTAATTTTGTGTAAGCTCGTTTTTACGGCGCTCATATTCTTCCTCGTCTATTTCACCTCTTGCATAACGCTTTTTAAGAATTTCAAGCGGACTATCACTTGCAGAAGATGAGCCACCCGATGAGCGTCCCTTAGTAATATTCTGAAAAATAAAAGCGATGGCTATTATGAGTAAAATCCAGAATATCCACATAAAACCACCTCCATGAAAAAAATATCCATCATTCCACATTGTCTTTTCCTCCTTGTTAACATTATTAACTAGTAATTTGAATAAACGCTCACCTTGTTATTTTTATCTATAGCAACTACGTCATAACGATCTTTACGATGCCCTTCCATACCCGGTGAACCCATTGGCATTCCAGGCACGGCTAACCCTTTTATGTCTGGTTGTTCTTTGAGTAATTTTTTTATGTCATTGGCTGGCACATGGCCTTCAATAAAATATTTTCCGATTATTGCTGTATGGCAAGATTGAAATTGTTGTTGCACACCATGTTCATTTTTTATTTGGTTTATATTTTGTATATTCTGGGTTTTAACATCAAAACCCTGACCTTCTAAATGTTTAACCCACTTATTACAACAACCACATGTTGGGCTTTTGTACACCGTAATTTCTTCAGCAGTTGCTGTGTTGCTTAAAAATACATAACTCATAGACAAACTGATTGAGAATACAGCTATTGCCGCTATAAAATGTCTCACCTTATTTTTCATTTTAAAAATCCTTATTAATTATTATGTAGCTATTTAAGAATTAAGGCGGCGTATAAATACCGCCTTAGCCTTTCAATTAAAACCAGGCACGAATACCTGCAACAATTTGAGTACTGCTCACCTCTTCACCTTCACTCTTGGCAAAGGTCGCCGTGTTACCATACTTGTTGTTCCAGTTAACACCGATATAAGGGGCAAACTCACGTTTTATTTCATAGCGTAAACGTATCCCGAGCTGGCTATCTGCCAGGCCTTTACCTATACCGCGGGTTTCTTCATCTTTACTATAAATATTGAATTTAAACTCGGGGGATAACACCCAGCGTTGCGTGATCATCCATTCATATTCGGCAGCAAAGCGAAGTCCAACCTGGTCGTCTTCTCCAATAAACAAGGCGGTGTCTATTTCAAACCAGTAAGGTGCTAAGCCCTGGAAACCAATTACCAGCCAGTTTTTATCCGGTGCAGGTTTTTGATCCTGCCTGACACCGAGCTGGAAATCCCAGTAAGGATCAATGGCACGGCTGTATAATGCCTGCAGCTCAAGCTCATGTGTTTCACTTTTCACCTGTTCCACATCCGCTTTAATTACAAACTTGTTTAAGTCTTTACCGATCCAGGCCTGTGCTTCCAGCACTAATGGATCATCACCATCAACGACACGGGTTTCGAGTTGATCGATCATCACTTTTGTCACAATGGGATCATCTTCACCCATGCCAACGGCAGAAGTTGAAAGTAAACAGCCAACGAAGGCATAGATTATTTTATTTTTCATTTTCATCTCTCCTTAGCTGACAACAACTTTTCTGAACATGCCCAGCATGTGATAAACAAGATGGCAGTGATACGCCCAACTACCTTTCGCATCTGCGGTTACCAGGTAACTGATTTTTGAACCGGGTTGTACAATCGCCGTATGTTTTCTTGGAATGTATCTGGCATCACCGGTTTCTAAATCACTCCACATGCCATGCAAATGCATCGGGTGATTCATCATGGTGTCATTGATTAAATTGATCCTGACCCGTTCACCATACTTGAGTCGTAAAGGTTCAGCGTCAGCAAACTTGATGCCGTTTATTGACCACATGTATCGGCTCATATTGCCGGTAAGATGCAGATCAATTTCACGGCCAGGTTCACGTGGATCGGGAGTTTTATTGAAATTACGTAAGTCTGCATACGTCAGTACTTTACGGCCATTATTTCGTAAACCTACACCCGGATCATTTAAACGATACTGTGGTGCTTCGGATCGCATATCGACATGAGGACCAAACTCGGTTTCGGCATGAACAACTTTTCGATTACTCCCGTAACCTGCCATACCATCACCCATTTCACGTTGACCCATGCGCCCCTGGTTGGAATTGTTCATTGCGCTCATATCCATTCCACCCCCGCATTTCATGCCACCACCCATGTCCATCTTTGAGTGATCCATTGTTGAAGTATTTGAACCACCATTCATATCGTGTCCCATAGCAGAGTGATCCATACTGCTCATATCCATACCCATATCACCATGTGTTAATAACGGTGCCGCATCCATGGGCGGTACTTCTGCCGTCATGGCAGGATCGGGCGTTAAGGTTCCGCGTGCATAACCAGAACGATCTATCGCCTGGGAAAAAATGGTATAGGCCTGTTCAGAGCTTGGCTCAACAATCACATCATAGGTTTCTGCTACCCCTATACGGAATTCATCGACACTCACAGGTTGAACGTACTGACCATCTGCAGCGACCACGGTCATTTTTAAACCGGGAATGCGTACATCAAAAAATGTCATGGCTGCTGCATTAATAAAACGTAATAAAACTTTCTCGCCTTTATTAAATAAGCCGCTCCAGCCATCAGCAGGTGCATGGCCATTTGTTAGAAAGGTATAGGTATAACCCGTTACATCGGAGATATCACGATCAGACATGCGCATGTCATTCCACATGCCACGGTTTTGCCAGAATTTTTTCCAGCCACCTTCACTGACTTCTTTCATTGCATCAGAGACAGTGCGTTCACGGAAATTATAATAATGGCTTAACTTTTTAAGTTTATGATAAACAACATTAGGATCTTCATCGGTCCAGTCAGATAACATCACCACGTAGTCACGATCATAGGTATAAGGTGGCGGTTCTTTAGGATCAATCACGATGGCACCATAGGCGCCGGTTTACTCCTGAAAACCAGAATGACTGTGATACCAGTAAGTACCACTTTGATTAACTTTGAATTGGTATTGGTGTGTAGTGCCTGGTTTAATACCGGCAAAACTAATTCCTGGCACACCATCCTGATCTTCTGGCAGAATAATTCCATGCCAATGAATTGAGGTATCTACGGCCATGTTGTTAGTCACGTTTAGTGTGACAGTATCACCTTCTTTCCAACGTAACACTGGAGCAGGTACCGAGCCATTTATTGCCGTTGCAATACGATCTTTACCGGTTAAATTTACTTTTGTCGGTGAGTAGGTTAAATCAAACTTAGTCCCTCTTAATATTGTCGGCCCCGCAAGAATTTTTTTCATTGCCTCGCCTGAAGGTTTTGCATTAACGCTTAAACCTAAACCCATTAACGCAGAACCCGCGGCGAGGCCGGTAACAAAGCGACGCCGGGATAAAGATTCGGGCTCTATGCTCAGTTCGATATTGGGCAAAATAATCTTTGACATTTTTCATTCCTCTTTATCAGCATGCGACTCTGTTATATATGACAGGACAACTCAGCTGACTGACGTAACAATTTTTATAAAGATGTTTTAAATTTTTGCTTGATATTTAAATGATGACAATAAAATCAAGCATAGAGAGAGGAATTAGATCTTGGGTGGTCGATATAAGGAAGAAGGATAGAAAGATATTAGGGAAAGAGAAGGTTTTGAATAAAGAGTACTTACAGTATATGTAACATCTGTAATAGTAACTGAAGTCATAACCGCAGTCATAACACTACTTGCACAGTGTGTTGTACTACATTCATTTTTATTGCAGCAGTCATGCTGGCTATCTGATTTGGCCATGTCACTCTGCATCACTTTATCTGAACTTTTCATCTGATGATGCATGCTGCTACTAGCCATGTTCATATTCATATTCATACATTTAGATACTGACGCAGTAACATTTTGTAAAGGGGATAATCCCATTACAATAGCCAAAATTAGCATCAGTAAATTGTCAGATAAAGATTTCATAATATGACATTAACAAACAGTTTATGGTTAACCTCTAAAAAATAAATATACATTTTCGACTTTGTTTCATAAGTTTAGTTCAATTATTTCGCAGTTCAATGACAGATTTTAGCTCACAGGGCAATAAATAGCCTTCATTAGTACCGTAATAAGCTGCATAACTTCTGGGCCTGTAATTTAACAAACTTCATCACCACATTTTTGTCTGGTACGAATATGGTAAACACTTTCGACAGGTATTATTGCCACAATTCCGTCACCTTCAATTCCAGAGTGCGCGACTTCCATAATTTTCTCAGCAATTTCTGTGGCTTGCCTTTTTCCAATAAAAATCTCAACCTGAATATGTTGCACCATACGATCGTGCCGAAAAAAATTCGCATACTCACCATAGCCCTGAATATTCGTAATACTGACACCGGGAACATTCATACTTTTAAGGGCCATTTCCACTTTCTCCAGTGCCTCAGGCCTGATAATTGAAACAATTTTTACAAAATTCATCTTGGATACTCCTGTAACAGTCTAAAACAACGGCGATAACATTCCCTTCTCCTCAAAAGTGGAAAGGAATGTTATCTATGTTTACATTACGACAATACGTCGTCACCTATACTTCCTTAATACTTCTTTTTTTCCATATTAAAAATACCGCAGGAATAACGACCAGCGTTAACAACGTTGCGCTTACCATGCCCCCGACCATGGGTGCGGCAATACGGCGCATGACTTCTGAACCCGTGCCACTGCCTAACATAATCGGCAATAAACCCGCGATGATCGCTGCAACAGTCATCATAATGGGACGAATACGCATCAAGGCACCACTGATGATGGCGTCCTGTAAATCTTTCAAAGCAAATTGACGATTTTCTTTCTCTGTTTCGAAATGTGCTTTTTCGAATGCCTGATTAAGATAAACCAGCATAATTACCCCTATCTCAACTGAAACACCGGCCAGGGCAATAAAGCCCACGCCCACCGCCACCGACATGTTGTAACTGAGCAAATAGAGCAACCAGAAACCACCCACTAATGCTAACGGTAAGGTGCCCATAATAATGAGTACTTCGATAAGGTTGCGGAAGTTGAGATATAACAACAGGATAATAATGACCAGAGTAAATGGCACGACCACGGATAAACGTTTTTTCGCCCGCACCATGTATTCATACTGACCCGACCATGAAATCGAGTACCCCGGTGGTAACTCAACTTCTTCTGCCACGACACGTTGTGCCTCTTCAACATAAGAGCCCAAATCACGATCGGCAATATCGACAAAGGTCCAGCCATTTGGGCGCGAGTTTTCACTTTTGATCAACGCCGGTCCCATTTCTGTTTTAATGTTTGCAACTTCACTTAACGGGATACGAGCACCAGTCATGGTGACAATAGGTAAATTACGCAAGTCTTCAACCGAATCACGTAAATCACGCGGATAACGAATATTAATCGGATAACGTTCCAGGCCTTCAACACTTTCCGCAACTACCATACCGCCCAATGCTGTTTTAACCACATCATGTACATCAGCAATATTTAAACCCAAACGTGAAGCGGCGACACGATCAACATCTACCGTGACATAACGTCCACCGGCGACACGCTCCGAAAAGGCCGATAAAGTACCGGGTACTTTTATTACCACCTCTTCAAGTCGTTTACCAATATCCTGCAAGACTTTCAGATCCGGCCCGGCAACTTTAATACCCACCGGGGTTTTAATACCGGTCGCTAACATATCAATACGTGTTTTAATCGGCATAACCCAGGCATTGGTTAAACCAGGAAATTTAATTAACTGATTTAATTCCTGCTTGATTTTTTCCAGGGTCATTCCTTCACGCCATTCACTTTTTGGTTTGAATTGAATGGTTGTTTCCATCATGGTTAACGGTGCGGGATCGGTTGCGGTATCGGCTCGACCAATTTTACCAAACACGCGTTTAACTTCAGGAATGGTTTTAATGAGCTTATCGGTTTGCTGTACAAGCTCTTGCGCTTTACCCACTGAAACGCCCGGGAAAGTTGTCGGCATGTACATCAAATCGCCTTCATCTAAATCAGGCATAAACTCGGAACCAATTTGTGATACTGGCCAGATACCCACCAATACAAGTAATAACGAAATCGTTAATACTTTTTTAGGTTTATCCAAAACATAATGAATAATAGGTTGATAAACTTTCATTAAAAATAAATTTACCGGGTTTTCATGTTCAGGCTTAATTTTACCTCGAATAAAATAACCCATTAATACTGGAACCAGGGTTATCGCTAAACCTGCCGATGCCGCCATGGCAAATGTTTTAGTAAAGGCTAACGGTGCAAACAATTTTCCTTCTTGTGCTTCCAGGGTAAACACTGGCAAAAAACTGAGTGTAATGATCAGTAATGAGAAAAATAACGGCGGCCCCACTTCTACCGTGGCTTCACGCATAATGCGCCATCGATTCTCGTCGGTAAGTGCCTCCTTCTCAATATGCTTATGCACATTCTCTATCATAACAATGGCGGCATCGACCATGGCGCCAATCGCAATCGCAATGCCTCCTAATGACATAATGTTTGCATTCATACCTTGTTGATACATAATCATAAAGGCAACCAGAATACCGATAGGTAGACTAATGATCGCCACAAGTGCAGAACGCATATGAAACAGGAAGACCATACAAACAATAGCGACAACAATAAATTCTTCAATCAGTTTCATATTTAAATTATCGACTGCACTATTAATTAAAGTAGAGCGATCATAGGTTTCAACAATTTCAACACCTTCAGGTAAGCCGGGTTTTAACTCTTCCAGTTTTTTCTTAACCAGTTCAATGGTTTTTAACGCATTTTCACCAAAGCGCATAACGATAATGCCACCGACTACTTCACCTTCCCCATTAAGTTCGGCAATGCCTCGACGCATTTGTGGCCCTAAACGAATATCCGCAACGTCTTTCAATAAAATGGGTGTGCCGCGTTTGTTTACCCCTAGTGGAATTCGCCGCAGATCATCGATCCTGGTGATATAACCCGTCGCCCGGATCATATATTCGGCTTCGCCCATTTCTATTACAGAGCCGCCCACTTCCTGGTTGGCACGTTTAATGGCCATACGCACTTTTTGCAATGGAATGCTATAAGCACGCAAGCGATCAGGATCAAGCACAACTTGATATTGCTTTACCATGCCTCCGAGTGTTGCCACTTCAGATACACCGGGAACCGTTTGCAGTTCATATTTTAAAAACCAGTCTTGTAAACTACGCAATTGCGCTAAATCAGTTCCACCCGTTTTATCAACTAACGCATATTCATAAACCCAGCCCACACCCGTTGCATCCGGGCCCAGTGCGGAACGTGCTTCAGGCGGTAACCGACTTGCAACCTGGCTCAAATATTCAAGTACACGGGAACGCGCCCAGTAAATATCCGTTCCATCTTCAAAAATGATGTAAACATAAGAATCATTAAAGAAAGAGTAGCCCCGCACCGTGACTGCACCGGGCACCGATAACATGGCCGTGGTGAGTGGATACGTTACTTGATCCTCGACCACGCGAGGGGACTGGCCTGGATAAGTGGTTTTAATAATGACCTGGACATCGGAAAGATCGGGTATCGCATCAAGCGGCGTATTTTTTAAAGAAAAAATACCGCCGACAAGTAAAACTGCCGTCAACAATAAAACCATAAAACGGTTTGAGAGTGACCAATCAATAATTTTTACAATCATTTTAAGTCACTCCTGGTTTTTAGATTTCTGAATTGATTTAACAACATAACCGCTATCCGCTTTTTCAAGCTCAAAGTCCACTTTATCGCCTTTACTCAAACCTTCCAGAGACACGTCTTTTTTAACCGTAAAATCCATTTCCATCGCTGGCCAATCTAATACCGGGATAGGATCATGCGCCATATTGATCATGTTATGAGCCGGCATCACGCTATTTAATACTGCCGTGCCTGTGATTTTTTCAGACATGTCCATAGCAGGATCCATTTCATCTTCCTTTTTATCCACTGATGACATGCGTGCAATACTGGCTTTTAAACTGGCTTCAGAATCAATCAAGAACTGACCAGAAGTCACCACCTTATCGCCTTCACTTAAACCCTGAACGATTTCTATAAACTCACCGGACTCTATACCTGCAGTAACCTTTCGTGCCTGAAAACCACCATCACCAACAGAAATAATAACGCGCTGATCATTTCCGGTACGAATTAAAGCTTCACGAGGAATAGTGATAACCTCACGTTTTGCGCCGCCATAAATAGCAACCTTGGCAAACATATTGGGTTTTAAAGATTCATCCTTATTTTCAAAACGTAACCTCACTCTCAACGTTCGCGTTTTAGGGTCTAAACTTGGGTAGATATATTCTACTTTACCCTCCCATTCACGACCCGGCAGATAAGATAATGTCACTTCAGCAGACTGTCCCACCCTGACCCAATCGGCCTGACTTTCAAATACTTCGGCCAATAACCAAACACTGGATAAATCTGCAAGACTCATAACAAGTTTTGATGGCGTAACAAACATACCTTCACGAATACTTAACTTTGCAATAATTCCGTCTTGCCTGGCGTACACTTTTACATACTGATTTACTCTGCGGGTTTTATTTAATTGTTTAATTTGTGATGCAGAAATCCCCAAAGCTATTAAACGTTCCTGAGATGCCGAGGTTAAGCCTCTATTATTACTTCGTAATGCCTGAAGATATTCTTCCTGTGCATTGACCAACTCTGGTGCATACACTTCAAATAATAATTGACCTTTTGTTACACGTTCGCCTTCTGACTTAACGTATAATTTTTCAATCCAGCCTTTGGTACGTAAATGAAGATGAGAAATTTTATTTTCATCAAAACCAACATAACCTACTGTATCAATACGCCGCCATAGTTTATCTCTTTTAACTATCGCGGTTCGCACACCCATATTATTTTCAACCGCAGGAGAAATTTTAACAGTACTACCATCCCCCCCCTCATCATAAACAGGGACTAAATCCATGCCCATAGGAGATTTACCCGGTTCATCCCGGCGATATGTTGCATCCATTGGTGCAACCCAATATAAAATCTTCTTTTCTTTTTCTTCTGCAGCTTTACTTTCATTTCCACTATATGCCGTTAATAAAATAGCAGCTAATGAAACAGCAACAATATTCATTTTATTCATCATAATTCTCCTAGAGCTGGAGGTATAAACCTCAGCTATTTTCTCCAACCAGATAAAGCAATAAGGCCTGAGTTTTTTTATGTTCAACAGTTAACCGTATAGCACGTAACTGTGTTTCCAACTCGGTAATTTGTGCACGCATTAACGCAGTAAACCCACTGCGTCCACTTTGATAGGCATAAAGTGCGGATTTTGTATTTTCATCTGACTTGGGCAGTAATAAAACATCGTACTGTTTTACCCGTTGCAACAAACGTTTTTCTTTTGCTAATGCGGCTTGCCACATTTTGATTAAGTTACGTTTTTGTTCTTCACGTGAATTTAATGCACCATTGAGTCGAAACTTACTTGCCGCTACTTGTTTGTCCTGGCGGTCTGCAGTAAATAAAGGCAGGTCAAACATCACCATGGCAGAAGCAAAGTCAGCGCGTTCTGAACCATTTGGATTTTTTCCATTGCGTTGACCATAGGTTAGATCAACTGACCATGAAGGCTTGTAACTCTGTTTTGCCAAATCGACATTTTTTTCGCCCACCGCAACCATGGCCTGTTCCATCCGTAACATAGGATGTGAGTCTAGCCATGAAGTTGATTTATTTTTAATATCATATGTTGGTAAATTTATTCCGATTTTAATATCCGAATAATCTGTACCTAAATATTTTGCCAACTTTGCTTGTGTTGTTTCGATTTGAGTTTGTATTTTCATTTCACGATCATCGAGCATACCAAGCTCAAGTTCAGAACGAATCACATCTTGTTGCTTCTGCCGCCCTGCTGCGTATTGTTGTTTGGTCACAGAAACCAACTCGGTAAAGAGTTTTCGATTTTCCTTAACGACTGACTCTGCATGCAACCAATAATAAAGTTCTAACCATGTTTCACGTACTTCACGTGTTACTTTACGACGTTGATTTTCAGTTTTAGCATCTTCAGCAACTGACATGCTCAATGCGCGTTGTGATTTTATTTCCAGGCTATTTCCACGGGGAAACATTTGCTGAATGCCAAGCTGAACTTGAGTCATTGGCTCCTGGTCCAGGGCAAAAGTGTCCGTAGGTGCATTCACCACACCTAATTTAATTTTTGGATCGGGTAGCGTATCTTCTGCAATCGATAAATTTTTATATGCATCACGTCGAAATTTGAAAACATGAGTTAACGAATCATGTTCTAATGCAATTTGTACTGCACGTTCGATACTTATATTTTGTTCTGCATGCACGGAAAAATTAATCAATAATGCAAATGATATTGTTACTTGAATAAATCTGGCAGAAAGTGCCATTGGTATATCCTCGATATTTAATTTATAAACACTGTGCCTCGGTGTTTAATAAACACTCTGCACAAATACTCCGTATAAAATACAGGTCGAAATTAAATAAGAGTTCGAGGAGGTCTTAGAAGATTTTTTTGGGGAACGCCATTTAAGAATAAATAGCTTGTAAAATACTTTTGCGTTTTTGATGAAGATATTTTTGTAGATGAGTGTAAAAGTAACAACATTGCGCTGGCTGCTGCTTGAGGGCAATTATTACAACTTTGACATTGGTGAGACTGATCGTCACAACACTCCTTATCACTCATTATCTGTCCGGCTTCCATTCCAGTCATTTTATGATTAGACGCATGCACGCATTCATTATCAACCTGAGTAGAATGATTCATGCTCATATGCATATCAGCTTTTTCGACACTTGCACTAATCACTTGCACTGGCAACACTGCGAGCGCGATGATAATTAAATGTGTTAGTGCTTTTCTAAACATAAATTTAAGCTTAATCAAATAATGGACTTAATACAATCAACAATATGAACCGATATTTATCAATTAGTTCAATTTCGGTACAGTTAACATGCCTAATCATAATCTATCACCTGACTTGCTAACGTTGATACAGATCAACATTCCGCTCTTTATGGAACGACATGGTTATTAAGGTAAAAATCTCATGTCGATATATTGGATATAAGATTTCGCCCTTCACTCAACACAAAGTCCTTAAAAGCCTGGGTAATGGGTGAAAGTCGCTTCTCTTTTCGATGCACCAAATACCAGTGGCGCATAATAGGGAAGTCTTCCACATCTAATATAACAAGCCTATTTGTTTCTAATTCAAGTTCAATGGTGTGGATGGAGACAATACCCAATCCCATCCCGGCTTGAACCGCTTGCTTGATTGCCTCATTTTCATTCATTTCCATACTCGAGGTGATACTCAAATTATGCTCATCAAAAAAGCGTTCCATTGCCGTTCGCGTGCCCGAACCCTGCTCACGCACCACGAAGGTCTGATCTTGTAACATATATAAAGGTATAGGTTGCTTCGCTACAAGAGGATGATCTGGCGCAGCCACCACGACAAGCGGATTATCTGCAAAAGGTTCAATCTCTAATTCAGCATCGGCAGGTGGCCGCCCCATTATTGCAATATCTTTTTCATTATCTGCGATTTGGCGAAGTAAGCGCTCACGGTTAGTCACATCTAAACTGACCGTGGAACCCTCAAATTGTTTGCTAAACATGGACAACATACGTGTCGCAAAGGCATTGGCCGTAGTGGCAACAGTAATTTCCAGCCGGCCGGATTTCACACCTTTTAGTTGTTCAAACACATCGTCTACTTCATCCAGCTGTTCCGCGATAGCCCGGCTGTAATGGTACATTTCACGCCCAGCC
Organism: Gammaproteobacteria bacterium; assembly: GCA_026197095.1. Taxonomy (GTDB): domain Bacteria; phylum Pseudomonadota; class Gammaproteobacteria; order UBA6429; family Thiohalophilaceae; genus JAGLTQ01. The sequence continues at coordinate 20,722 of JAPHTF010000032.1, read as the reverse complement.
TCGGTTAAATAGATTTTCCGCCCTATTTGCTCAAACAGGGGCAGCCCAGCATTTTCTTCTAACTGCTTGATTTGCATAGAAACAGCGGGCTGACTGAGATGAAGCTCTTTTGATGCCCTGGTATAGCTCAAAAGACGGGCGACCACCTCGAAAACCTCTAATTGTCGAAACGTAATATTCATAAGGTATTACTTATGTATCCTATCAAGATATCTGAATATTAATTATGAATGATCCTACGTATAGTCGCAAAACTTTCTGGCAATGAGGTTAATTAAAAACCTCACGCACCCATTTTAAGTCCCAGCATTCAGGGGAATTAGAATTAAGACCAGACCGAATTCATAAATAATAAGGAGTCCATTCAATGGCTTTATTAGATCAAACAGGTCGTTATTCTGACCTTAGCTTAAACGAAGATACGTTACTTGCAGATGGTAAACACATCCTGGTTGCATACACTATGGAACCTGCTGAAGGTTACGGTTACCTGGAAGCGGCTGCTCACTTTGCAGCTGAATCATCAACAGGTACTAACGTTGAAGTTTCAACAACAGATGATTTCACTAAAGGTGTTGACGCTTTAGTTTACTCAATCGACGAAGCTAAAGGCATCATGAAAATTGCTTACCCGAACGAATTATTCGATCGTAACGTAATTGATGGCCGTGCAATGATCGTTTCTTTCCTTACTCTTGCTATTGGTAATAACCAGGGCATGGGTGATATCAAAAACGCTCAGATGTATGACTTCTTTATCCCACCTAAGATGTTGAACTTATTCGATGGTCCTTCAATGGATATCTCTGACATGTGGAACGCATTAGGTCGCCCACGTGAAAACGGTGGTTACATTGCGGGTACTATCATCAAGCCTAAACTCGGTTTACGTCCAGAGCCTTTCGCTGACGCGGCTTACCAGTTCTGGTTAGGTGGCGATTTCATCAAAAATGATGAACCACAAGGTAACCAGGTTTTCTGCCCAATGAAGAAGGTATTACCTTTAGTTCATGACGCAATGAAACGTGCGCAAGACGAAACTGGCGAAGCAAAAATCTTCTCTATGAACATTACGGCTGATGATCACCATGAAATGTGTGCTCGTGCAGACTACGGTCTGGAGTTATTTGGTGAAGATGCGCCTCGTTTAGCATTCCTGGTTGACGGTTATGTTGGTGGTCCAGGTATGGTGACAACGGCTCGTCGTAACTACCCAGGTCAATACTTACATTACCATCGTGCAGGTCATGGTGCGGTAACGTCTCCTTCTTCTAAGCGTGGTTATACTGCTTATGTTTTAGCTAAAATGTCTCGTTTAATGGGTGCTTCTGGTATCCACGTGGGCACTATGGGCTACGGCAAAATGGAAGGCGGCGCTGAAGATAAAATCATCGCATACATGATTGAACGTGATGAGTGTCAGGGACCTGAGTACTTCCAAAAATGGAACGGTATGAAGCCTACTACACCAATTATCTCTGGTGGTATGAATGCATTACGTCTACCTGGTTTCTTCGAAAACCTGGGTCACGGTAACGTCATCAATACTTCTGGTGGTGGTTCTTACGGTCATATCGACTCGCCTGCAGCGGGTGCTAAATCTTTACACCAGGCATACGATTGCTGGAAGCAAGGTGCAGATCCAATCGAATACGCAAAAGAGCACAAAGAATTTGCTCGCGCATTCGAATCTTTCGAGCACGATGCAGACGCACTCTTCCCAGGCTGGAGAGACAAGCTGGGCGTTCACAAGTAAGCGAACGTTTCAGTATCGAAAAAACCCTCACCACTTCGGTGGGGGTTTTTTTTCTATATTAATATAAAAGATTTTTTACCACAGAGGACACCGAGGTCACAGGGGTTTATTAGTTAAAATGTTTTCTCTGTGAACCTCCGTGTCCTCTGTGGTGAAAAATTTTTCAAAGGTATTTTAAAATGACAGACATAGATATATCCCAATATAAAATTACTGAAGAGCCTTATTACGAAGCCCAGGGTAACGAAATTAAATTATACGAAGCGGCTTATGATGCGCGCATGCCTGTTATGGTTAAGGGGCCAACGGGTTGTGGTAAATCACGTTTTATCGAGCACATGGCGTATAAACTCGGCAAGCCATTAATTACAGTTGCCTGTAATGAAGATATGACAGCTTCAGATTTAGTCGGTCGTTATTTACTTGATGCAAATGGCACACGTTGGTTAGATGGCCCATTAACCACTGCAGCACGCATTGGTGCAATTTGTTACCTGGATGAAATTGTTGAAGCGCGTCAGGATACAACTGTTGTTATTCATCCTTTAACCGATCATCGTCGTACTTTGCCATTAGATAAAAAAGGTGAACTGATTGCAGCGCATCCTGATTTTCAGCTGGTTATTTCTTATAACCCGGGTTACCAAAGCATGATGAAAGATCTTAAGCAATCCACCAAACAACGTTTCACTGGTTTAGATTTCGGATACCCGGACACTAAAGTTGAAGCAGCAATAGTTGCAAAAGAAGCCAGTATTGATGAAGAAACTTCAGCTAAGTTAGTCAAAGTTGCCCATGCTGCGCGTCATTTAAAAGGTCATGGCCTGGACGAAGGTATTTCAACACGTTTACTTGTTTATGCAGCAACACTCATGAACAAAGGCATTGAAGCGAAAGAAGCCTGTCACATGGCACTCGTTACCCCTATTACCGATGATAAAGATATTCGCGATACATTAATGCATTCAATTGACAGTATTTTTGCTTAAATTTATAAAGGCCTGAACCACAGAGGACACGGAGGTTCACAGAGGTTTATTAGTTATAAATGTTTTCTCTGTGTACCTCCGTGTCCTCTGTGGTAAAAAATATTTTGATTTTATTTATCCTCTGGCGCAAACATGACAACTGAAGTTACAACAGAATACCCACATCATCGTAAATTACTTAAATGTAGTTTTGAGCAGATTGAAGATTGCTTTGATGACTATATGAAAGATGCCTTACGTAACCTAACCAATGACGGTGTTGAAAAATACCTTGCAGGTGCTTCGCAGGTTTGTATGATTGGACGCGGTTGGGAGCCGGTTTCAATTTATCTCGAAGAAATGCCGCAAATGGTTCATCGCTTAGGTGATGAAGCTATCCTGGAAATTGTCTCCACACATGTCTGGGATATGTCGCGCTCACCAAATGGTAAAGCGATTCCGCCTTTTATGCAGTGTTTACCTGAAGCTTGTCGCAGACTAGGTACGCTGGAACAAATGCAGCATTTTTTTGCTATTCTTTTCTCCATGCTGGAGACAACAACAACATCCGTCCACGGTCATCATAAAACACATTCAAGCCAGGGCTTTCCTGTTCTGTTGGAAAAGATTCCTTATTTATTAAGCCAGTTATCACTTGAAGGTTTAAAAAACTGGATTGAATACGGCGTACGTAATTACCATAACCATCCTGAACGTCAAAAAGATTACTTCGCGATACAATCAGCAGATAGTAAAGCGATGTTACAACGTGAACGTCATGGCACGTTATATATGGACCATGAACGCCAGCTTGATATGTATATGCGCAGCATGTGGCAAACAGAAGAATACTTTGTGCCTTATTCATTAGGCTTTGATGAGCTGCGTAAACCGCAACCTTATTATGACGAGCTTGGTATGCGCATCCCTGATGTTTATGATGATCTTAATGAAGTATCTGGAATTAATCGTTATCGCATGACCATTGCTCATATGGCTGCACATAAACGTTGGACTACCCGACAGGTTGCCGATAACTTATCGCCATTTCAGCGTATTGCGGTTGAAGCGTTTGAAGACTCACGTGTAGAACAACTCATACTGCGTGAATATCCGGGCTTAAGAAAATATTTTTGTGCCTTACATCCCGTACCCATTGAAGGTTCATGTGACTCAGAAAAAGAATCGTGTGTACGTCATCGTCTTGCAATGTTCTCACGTGCAATCCTGGACAGTAATCATGGCTATCAAAATCCGGATATTCTCGAATATGTCGAAAAATTCTGGGATGCATTAAAAGATGGTGCGGAATCAAACACCAAAGAAATGCTTAACCTCGCCATTTCTTTTACTGCCAGAACTCGTCGTCAAAATGATCTTGCTCCTAAGGTTCGTTTTGAAAACACTGAAGTGGATTACCGTGATGATAACCGTCACATGTGGGTTTTCATTGAAGAAGCTGATGAGCCGGAAGATGATACCAGTGAACCACAAAGCAAAGAAACGATTGAACCTGAAGGATTACCTCCCCGCCATTATCATGAGTGGGATTATAATTCGACCAGCTATAAACCAGACTGGGTGACATTATATGAATCACTACATGCACCGGGCAATCCTGCTGACATTGATAAGATACTGGAAAAGCATTCTGCCCTGGCTAATTATTTAAAACGTATTTTAGATTTATTAAAGCCACAACATTATGTGCGCCAGCGTTACCAGGAAGAAGGCAGTGAACTTGATCTGGATGTTGCGATTCGTTCTATTATTGATTTTAAAAGTGGTGCGCAACCCGACCCCCGCATTAACATGAGCCATCGGCATGATGGTCGTGACTTTGCTGTTTTATTGTTAATGGATTTATCTGCCTCACTGGATGAAATTCCCGAGGGTTGCACGCAATCTATTTTAGAACTGAGCCAGGAAGCGGTAACATTACTCGGCTGGTCGATAGAACAACTCGGTGATAAATTTGCCATAGCAGGTTTTCATTCAGACACCCGCCATAATGTGCGTTATCACCATTTAAAAGGGTTTAGTGAACATTGGGATGATAGTGTAAAAGCACGCTTAGCCAATATTGAAGCCGGCTTTTCTACTCGCATGGGCGCTGCAGTTCGTCATGCAAGCCACTATTTAGAAGGTCAAAAAGCAGATAAAAAATTATTACTGATCTTAACCGATGGTGAACCTGCGGATATTGATGTCACTGATGATAAACTTTTAATTATGGACACGCATAAAGCTGTTGAAGAATTATCCGCAAAAGGTATCTATACTCATTGCATTAGTTTAGATAAAAAAGCAGATGATTATATTCAGGATATTTTTGGCAGCAATGGCTACACTGTCATTGACCACGTAGATAAACTCCCTGAAAAATTACCGATGTTATTTGCAGCGTTAACATCCTAATTTATAACATCACGATAAATCTGAATATCATAATGAAAAATATTATTACCGCTTCCATTCATTTTTCTTTTAAAGGTAAAAGACATACGCCTTCAATTACGATTGAGCTGGATAAGTATATTAGTACAACCGGAGCGCTACCAAACCTTTGTCAGCTAATTGCAAAAGAAAACAACTTTGATATGTATTCGTATGAATACGAAATGATGCAGGCTGAGCCGATTAAATTTAGTAACGCGCAAGGTCTCATTACCCATTTTATTAATGATGACTCACTCGATATCGAGGCTTTTTATACAGCATGGAATGAAAATAATATTCTAAATACTCTGCAAGACATTGCAAAAGAACACATGCAAATTGATGACTTAAAAGCACAACCCGAACTCTCACAGGCACTCCTGCAAGCTTACCTGGCAGGTAAAAAAAGCAGCGAATAAAATAAACTTCAAAAAATTGGCTGTGCAACCTCTCTTACATGGCGCACTTTTTAAGCACTCATCGCTTTAGCGATAAAAACGCCGCCTCCAAGTATGCCATTTGCTGCCTAAACTGGTAATATTCGCCTTTCGTTGTGTAAAAACCGGAGTTTGTATGAAAAAGCCTGTTGTTGGCGTCGTCATGGGAAGTAACAGTGACTGGAAAGTGATGAGTCAAGCCTGTGAGATCCTCAAGGATTTTGGTGTTCCTTATGAAGTCAAAGTCGTTTCAGCGCATCGCACTCCCGATGCTATGTTTGAATATGCTGAAACGGCTGTAGAACGCGGTATCCAGGTGATTATCGCAGGCGCGGGTGGGGCTGCGCATTTACCCGGGATGATTGCATCAAAAACAATAGTCCCTGTTTTAGGTGTTCCTGTGACCTCTCGCGCATTAAAAGGCCTCGATTCTCTTCTTTCCATCGCGCAAATGCCAAAAGGGATTCCTGTTGCAACATTTGCAATTGGCGAACCTGGCGCAGCTAATGCCGGCTTATTTGCCGTTTCCATGCTGGCCAATAATGGAGAAAAATATGCCAAAAAACTCAATACCTTCCGTAACAAGCAGCGCAAGCAAGTTCGCGCCATGAAATTGCCAAAAGTATGAAAATAAGCCCTGATTCGCACAATAAAATTCTTCCAGGTAGCACCCTGGGCATGCTCGGTGGTGGCCAGTTAGGCCGCATGTTCACTATCGCTGCGCGTACCATGGGGTATGAAGTGGCTGTTCTTGACCCCGACAAGGCCAGCCCGGCGGGGAAACTGGCCACAAAACACCTGTGTGCGGACTATTCTGATCAATCCGCTCTCGATGAGATAGCCAATAGCTGTGATGCGGTCACCACTGAATTTGAAAATGTCCCGGCATCTACGCTCGATGCCTTAGCCAGAACCTGCCCGGTTCGCCCGGGTGCACAAGCCGTCACCATTACTCAGGATCGTATCCATGAGAAAAATTTCCTTAAAGATAATGGTTTTCCCACTGCCCCTTTTGCCGTTATTCATTCTCTCGATAATTTGAAATCAGCTATTAAAACCATTGGTGCTCCAGCGATTTTAAAAGTGTCACGTTTTGGCTATGACGGAAAAGGCCAGTTCAGCATAAAAGCAGAACGTGATGCTGATAAAGGCTGGGAAACATTAAAGGGTGAAGCCTGTGTCTTAGAGCAACGCATGCCTCTGGATATCGAGGTTTCTGTTGTGCTGGCGCGTGGTCTTGACGGCGAAGTCATGACCTATCCTGTTGCTGAAAATATTCATGAAGAAGGCATTCTTGATGTCAGCGTGGTGCCCGCCCGAATTAATAAAGCGCTGGAAACAAAAGTAACCAGCATGGCAACTAAAATTGCTAATGCACTCGATTATGTTGGCGTCATGGCGGTGGAGTTCTTTATTTCTAATGGTGAATTACTGGTAAATGAAATTGCCCCTCGCCCGCATAACAGTGGCCACTACACGTTAGATGCGTGTGTTACTGATCAGTTTGAACAACAAGTGCGGGCAATATGTGGCTTACCTTTAGGCGATACCCGGCTGCTTTCGCCGGTTGTGATGATCAATATGCTGGGAGATATCTGGCATGGTGGACATGCACCTAAGTGGCAAAAACTGCTCGATCACCCCAATGTAAAACTACATCTTTATGGTAAACATGTAGCACGTCTGGGAAGAAAAATGGGACACTTTAATGTTCTCGCCAGTAATATTGATGATGCCCTGAACCTGGCTAACAAGCTGAAAGACCAATTAAGTCAAGCAGACTAAAAATATAAAACCAAAAAAATTAACCACCGAGGGCGCAGAGTGACACAGAGGTCCTAAAAATAAAAATTGATTTTCGCTGTGCGCCTCTGTGCCCTCTGTGGTAAAAAATCTTTTCCGATATGACAAATACAACTGAAACAATCATTGATCTTATGCGCCACGGTGAACCTGAAGGTGGCCGTGCTTATCGTGGTCACAACATAAATGATCCGCTAAGTGAAAAAGGCTGGCAACAAATGTGGGATGCGGTGGGCAAAGAGGCGCCCTGGGATCAAATTGTCACTTCCCCCTTGCAACGTTGCCGGGCTTTTGCTGAAGCGTTAGTGGAGTTGTATAACCTTCCCTGCTACATAGAAGAGAACTTTAAAGAGGTTGGATTCGGAAGCTGGGAAGGTCGCACGCCCGATGAAATTAAAGCTGATAATTTAAAAGAATATGAAGACTTTTATCATGACCCGGTTAATTGTCGGCCAGCTGGCGCTGAAGATTTAAATGCTTTTATTACGCGTGTAAGGATCGCCTATAACAACACAATTGAAAAATATGCCGGTAAACATATATTAATTGTCGCGCATGCCGGCGTTAATCGTGCCATTATTGCACATGCCCTGCACACAGCACCTATTGGCCTGTATCGAATTAAAGTAAACAATGCCGGGCTATCTCGAATTAAAAATGATCACTTAGGTAATCATCTGCTTTACCATAATGTTCAATTAGCGGACATGACTTAATTTAAATTAATTAAAGATAAATAAACGATTATGCTTTCAGAACAAGAGATTAAAAAATTACGTGAAGACATTGTTTTTAGTGAAACACTAAAAGGTTTTCCTTTTGTTTTTCATTCAACCTGGGGGATTTTTTCACCACGGAATATTGATGAAGGCACATTAATGCTACTTAAATACCTTGAGATTAATGAAAGTGATGACTGCCTGGATTTAGGCTGTGGTTATGGCCCCATTGGCTTAACCATGGCAAAGCTTGCGCCAAAAGGTTCAACAACACTGGTTGATAAAGATTTTAAAGCAGTGGAATACAGCAATATTAATGCGGAACTTAATCAAATTAACAATGCCGAAGCGCTGTTAAGTAATGGCTTTGATCAAATTAAAAAACGAAAATTTGATGTAGTGGTTTCAAATGTTCCGGCAAAAGTAGGCAATGAAATGTTAAGTCTTTTTTTGTATGATGCTTACAAGCAAATGAAACCCGGCGGAAAAATTTATGTTGTAACTATTACCGGCTTACGCAAATATATTAAGCGCAATTTTGAAGAAGTTTTTGGGAACTATAAAAAACTCAAACAAGGTCCAAACTATACCGTTGCCATGGCGACAAAATAATTATTTTTAAATTTTAAATACATTTAACTTAATACATATTTTAGAGGTTAACGTGAATACGACATCGGATACTATACGTAATACATCACTCGCGATTATGGGACAAATGATTTTCTGGAGTCGCTGGTTACAAGCACCGCTTTACCTTGGTTTAATCGTTGCACAAGCAGTGTATGTATATCATTTCATGGTTGAGCTAGTTCACCTGGTTTCAATTGCAAACAAGATTGGTGAAGCAGAAATCATGCTAATTGTGCTGGGTTTGATTGATGTTGTTATGATCGCCAACCTGCTTATTATGGTTATTATTGGTGGCTATGAAACCTTTGTTTCACGCTTGAATCTTAAAGAACATCCCGATCAGCCTGAATGGTTGTCACATGTTAATGCCGCAACAATGAAAATCAAACTCTCAATGGCATTAATCGGTATTTCATCAATCCACTTGTTAAAAACATTCATTAATGCACAGAACATGACTGAAGCCACAATGAAGTGGCAAGTGATTATTCATGTTGTCTTTATTATTTCAGCTATTGCCATGGCTTACACTGATCGCATTATGACAAAAACATTACTTGAAGCGCATGGTAAGAAGCACATTAATTAATATCAGAACTATTTATTAATTATAAAAAAGCCCGCTTAAGTGATTAAGCGGGCTTTTTCTCTTTTAATTCTGAATAATAACTATCGACAGGATGCGTAATCACTCTTAGTTTGTAATACAGCTAAAGCCATTTCTGCTTGCGCAAAACCATTCGCTGCTGACTTTTTCCACCAGCGTGAGGCTTCGCAAGTCCGGCTCGACAAGCCTATTCCATTTGCATATATAGCACCTAAATTAAATTGTGCGGCAGGATCACCACTTATCGCCGCCATGCGCCACCACTTCAGTGCTTTTTCCATGTCTGGTTTAACCGAATCACGGCCAGCGGCATAAATAATTCCTAAATTATATTGAGAGTCAGTATTACCCGCATTCGCTGCACGCTCCCACCATGCAATCGCTTTTGTTAAATCGGCATCAACACCATTTCCCTGTGCATAAGCGACAGCTAAATTATGTTGCGCAATGCCTATACCCGCTTCAGCGGCTTTTTTGTACCAATGAAATGATAAATTTTCATTTCTCTTCACACCTAAACCCAGGTCATATTGGGTAGCTAACAAGTATTGCGCCTGAACATGGCCACTTATAGTGAGTGGACTCAATAAGCGTGCTGAATATACATAATCCTGATTTTCAAAAGCCGCTTGAGCTTGTGAAAAGTTGGCAGCTTGTTGTAAATGGGCATACCCCACTTTCTGCGTAATTGATTCTTTAAATCCTGCACTAGAAGCAATGGCATTTTGAAATACAAACAAACTGCAAAAAAATAGCAGGATAAAAAACATGAAAAAATAATTACGATATAAAACTGATATTTTCTCTGCTTTTTCTTTAAAAACGGGTTTTGGCAATGACATTGAGATTTCCTCCGCAGTGGAAGAATTCCATTTCAACTATTCAACTTATATCCTCTCAGGGCAACGACAAATTACGTCTCCCTATAAAAATTATCGACCTAATCGTCGCAGTCTTTAAAGAATTTAATTGCCTTTTAAAATCATAGAGTTAAAATGAATTATTAACTCTAAAAATAGCAAAAAATTATGACCCAAACTGATTCTGAAACACTTGGTAACACTTCTCTACCGCTTTGTGTTGACCTGGATGGCACCCTTATCCAAACCGACTCATTATGGGAATCATGCCTGCGTTTAATTAGCCAACATCCTTTTATGGTGCTATTGCTGCCTTTCTGGCTTTTTTTGGGCAAAGCCGGCTTTAAACACAAAGTCGCTCAGAAGGTTAATCTTGATCCAGCGTCATTACCTTTTAATACCTCCTTGTTAAAATACCTGACCCAGCAACGACTGCATAACCGTCATATTGTTTTAGTGACTGCGGCGAATAAAAAAATTGCAGAAACGATTGCTCATCATCTCAAAATATTTGATGAAATACTTGCCAGTGATGGCACACATAATTTATCTGGCACAAACAAAGCAAAATTATTGTGTGAAAAATTTGGAGAAAAAGGATTTGTATATGCGGGCAATGCTAATATTGACTTGAATGTATGGCGACATGCCGCAGCAGCTATTGTTGTAAATGCTTCTGATGCACTTGCCGCCAAAGCGCAACAAGTAACCACTATTGAAGCATCGTATCCATCAATACAAAAACCTTCACTGAAAATAATATTAAAAGCGATGCGCATTCATCAGTGGGCTAAAAATTTGCTCATATTCACTGCGCTGATACTTTCTCATAACCTGTTTAATAACAATGCGCTTCAATTAAGTGTATTTGCTTTTCTCTCTTTTGGTTTTGCTGCTTCAGCTATTTATCTCTTCAATGACCTAATAGATCTTGAAGCCGACAGGAATCATAAAAGAAAAAAACATCGGCCACTTGCTGCCGGAACGTTGTCTATTCAGTGGGCGGTTATCATTATTCCGTTATTGTTAATTTTGTCTTATGCCTTTGCATGGCAAACCAATCCTGATTTTATTGTGGTGTTATCCGTATACCTGCTATTAACAACCGCATATTCTTTATACCTGAAGCCCATTGCATTACTTGATGTTATTACCCTGACCAGTTTATACACCATCCGAATTATTGCCGGTGCTGTGGCGATTGCTGTCCCTCTTTCATATTGGTTGCTTGCTTTCTCCATGTTTATATTTCTTTCGCTTGCGTTGATTAAACGCTTCTCTGAATTAAAAAACCTGACTCAACAAGGTGAAACAAAATCAGTATCGCGTGATTACCATATTGATGACCTGCCCGCTGTCAGTTTATTTGGCATCAGCAGTGGCTATATCTCGATCATGGTACTGGTTTTTTACATCCATGATTTACAGGCCGACAAATTGTATTCGCAGCCTGACTGGTTATGGTTTGTTGCCATCACAATTTTATACTGGATAAGTCGTATGTGGCTGTTAGCCTTTAGAGGTAATATGAATGAAGATCCGGTTCTTTTCGCAATCCGTGATCGAACAAGCTATATTGTCAGCTTAATTGTCATGATCAGTTTATATTTAGCGTTGTAATTACAAATGAAAAATTATCAGTCATGGGGACGCTTTCCTAAAATCGATAGCAATAAACAGGATGTTTATCATGTTTATCCTGATTCATTTTCATTTCCTGAATTTGATGAGGCATCAAGTGATAACACCTCATTTCTCCCTTACGCACAAGGTCGCAGCTACGGTGATGTCTGCCAGAATGAAGAGGGTATATTGCTTGATACCCAGCACTTAGATCACTTTATTCAATATGATAAAGAAAAAGGCACGTTGCGCTGTGAAGCGGGCGTGACTTTTGAAAATATCCTGCAACTAATTGTGCCTCATGGCTGGTTTCTGCCTGTTACACCTGGCACAAAATACATTAGCGTAGGGGGTGCGATAGCAAATGATGTACATGGCAAAAATCACCATAAAGCAGGAACTTTTGGCCGTTATGTTTTACAGTTTGAACTCTTACGCTCAAATGGTGATCGGCTACTTTGTAGCCCGACTGAAAATAGTGATCTGTTCAATGCAACCATTGGTGGCCTAGGCTTAACTGGTTTAATTAACTGGGCAGAATTTTCATTAAAAAAGATACCTGGCCATCAAATTGAACAAGAAACTATTCGCTTTAATAATCTAAAAGAATTTTACCAGCTATCCGATCAATCGGATAAAGATTGGGAATATACCGTTGCCTGGATTGATTGCCTTGCTAAAGGTGATGAACTTGGCCGTGGATTATTTATGCGTGGCAATCATTGTAATTCAGCTAAAAAACTCAAGTTTAAAACATCAAAATTATCAGTCCCGTTTGATGCTCCTGGTTTTTTATTAAATAAATATACAGTGAGTGCTTTTAATAAGCTTTACTTCAAACGTCCGGTTAAACAATTTCAAAAGGTTGATTACAATCCATTTTTTTATCCTTTAGATGCTATTTCACACTGGAATCGGCTCTATGGTAAAAAAGGATTTATGCAGTATCAATGTGTCGTTCCTACTGAGCACCGTGAAATTGCAATGCAGGAAATGTTAATGCTCATATCAGAAAACGGGCAAGCATCCTTCCTTAGCGTATTAAAAGAATTTGGAAATATAACCTCACCCGGTTTACTTTCATTTCCTCGTCCGGGTATTACCTTAGCACTGGATTTCCCGAATCGTGGTCAAAAAACGTTAGATTTATTAAATAGTCTGGATGTCATAACACTTAAATATAATGGTGCGGTTTATCCAGCAAAAGATGCGCGAATGAGTCCCGAATCCTTTGCACACTATTATCCAAACTGGAAAGACTTTGAACCTTTTATTGATCCTCATTTTTCATCCGACTTTCAGCGCAGAGTTAAACCTGCCCCGGAAAGTAAAATCCAGAAAAAATAATTCAGGACCGCATTATGTCAAATATATTAATACTAGGTGCAACCTCAGCCATTGCAAAACATACCACACGTTTATTTGCCGCAGATGAACATAATTTGTATTTAGTCGCGCGTAACAAAAATAAACTTTCCAGCATGAAACAAGACATGCTAGTTCGTGGCGCAAAAGAAGTTAACTATGAATCAATTGATCTTGCAGATGAAAAGCAGCATGAAGAATTAATTAAGCGTGCTACTGAAGTTATGGGTTCGATTGATACTGTCCTTATCGCCTATGGAACATTAGGTAAGCAAAAAAAATCTGAAAAAAATTATGCAAATACATTGAAAGAATTACAAATAAACTGTTTAAGTGTTATTTCAATATTAACTATTATCGCCAATCAATTTGAACAACAGGGTTCAGGCTCTATTGCTGTTATATCATCACCTTCTGGTGATCGAGGCAGGCAAAGTAATTATATTTACGGAACCGCAAAAGGGGCACTCACTATATTTTTACAAGGCTTACGCAATCGTCTGGCCAAATCAAAAGTACACGTTCTAACAATTAAGCCCGGGTTTGTTGACACGCCGATGACCAAAGACTTTAAAAAAGGCCTGTTATGGGTTTCACCAGAGGTCATTAGTAAAGGCATATATAAGGCAATTAATAAGAAACGTGAAGTGGCCTATCTGCCTTTTTTCTGGCGCTATATTATGCTTATCATTAAAGCTATTCCCGAAAAAATATTTAAACATTTATCACTATGAATTCATCTACAGAAATATCAACAACAGAAATATCTAAAGACAGCAAAATTGTCATTCCTGGTGCTGCCGGGCTGGTCGGTCAGAACCTCATCGTCTTTTTAATCAAAGCCGGTTATACAAATATAGTGGCCATTGATAAGCATAAATACAATACCCGGATGCTGGCACAGCTTCACCCTGGTATCACGGTTATTGAAGCCGATCTTGCAGATAAAGGCGAATGGCAAGCCAGCCTGAAAGATGCTGATATGATTATCATGTTACAAGCCCAGATTGGTGGTTTAACTATTGAACCGTTTATCCGCAATAATGTCACTTCGACTGAAAACATCCTGCAATCAGCCAGGCAATATAATGTTCCTTACATTGTTCATATTAGTTCTTCTGTTTTAGAATCCGAGGCTGACGATTTTTATACTCAGACAAAAGAACAACAGGAAAATTTAGTGATTAATAGTGGTATCGCACATTGCATACTGCGTCCAACCCTTATGTTTGGCTGGTTTGATCGAAAACATCTTGGCTGGTTGTCACGCTTTATGGCTAAGATCCCGGTCTTTCCTATTCCATCTCATGGCCGTTTTATGCGCCAACCACTTTATGTCGGTGATTTCTGTAATATCATTATCAGCGCGATGCACAAACAGCCGAAGAATAAAATTTATAATATTACCGGCCGTGAAAAAATTGATTACGTCGATATTATTAAGGGCATTAAAAAAACACTAGGGCTACGCACCTGGATTATGCACATCCCTTACTGGTTGTTTTGGATGTTATTAAAAATTTACGCGATCTTTGATCGTGATCCCCCTTTTACAACCTCACAACTTAAGGCGCTTGTGATTCGCGAAGAATTTGAACTTATTCCCTGGTGGGATATTTTTGAGATCAAATCAACACCTTTTGATGATGCCTTAAAAGAAACGTACCTTGATGAAACCTATAGCAAACATGTTCTACACTTTTAGGAATTGTAAATGAGTAAAGTTGCGGTAATCGGTGCAGGCCCAATGGGACTTGCAGCGGCCTATGAATTGACTAAACAAGGCAAGCAAGTCGATCTTTATGAATATGATGATCGTATCGGTGGTATGACTGCACACTTTGACTTTAATGGCATGAACATCGAGCGTTATTACCATTTTGTCTGCGGCCAGGATCAACCCTTATTTGATTTATTAGATGAACTCAATATGCGTGATAAGTTACATTGGGTTGATACTAAAATGGGCTATTACTATAACGGCCAGTTACATAAATGGGGTGACCCTTTTTCTCTGCTTACTTTTCCTCATCTCGATCTCATATCAAAATTTCGTTATGGTGCGCATATGTTTTTTTCTTCCCGGCGAAAAAAAGAGCAGTGGAAGGATCTTGACTCTGTTGATGCAGTTAAATGGCTAAAAAAAGGTGGCGGAGATAAATCTTATAAAATTTTATGGGAACGTCTCTTTAAACTCAAATTTCATCACTATACAGATAACCTCTCTGCTGCCTGGATTTGGGCGCGTATCCGACGTATGGGACAATCACGTCGTAGTATATTCCAGGAATCACTTGGCTATATCGAAAACGGTTCAGAAACATTACTAAAACGCTTACAACAAGAAATTGAGAGTAAGGGCGGTAAAATACACCTCAATACACCTGTCACCCGGGTTATAAGTAACCAAAATAATAAAGTTACAGGTGTTAAAGTTGCAGATAATGAAATTAATTATGATCAGGTTATCAGTACAATACCTTTGCAGTATGTTGCTAAAATGATCCCTCAACTTCCTGACGAACATCTTACTCAATACAAACAAGTACAAAATATTGGCGTTGTATGTTTATTATTTAAAATTAAAAAACCTGTTACACCTAATTTCTGGTTAAATATAAGCGATAATAATTTCGAAATACCGGGTGTGATTGAAATGAGTAATCTGCGTCCATTACCTGAACATACCGTTTATGTACCGTATTATATGCCGCAATCGTTAGAAAAATTTAAATGGTCTGATGAACAATTTATTGTTGAAGCACAATCCTATTTGAAAAAATTAAATCCTGAATTAACTGATTCAGATTTTATTGATATTAACGTATCACGTTATGCTTTTGCCCAGCCAATTTGCCAGCCTGATTTTGCACATCACTTACCCCCTATGCGTTCTGCAATTGAAGGGCTATTTATAGCCGATACTTCTTATTATTATCCAGAGGATCGTTCGATTTCAGAAAGCATTCATCTCGGTAAACAATTAGCTGAAATGACCGAGTTATGAATAAAGCGAGCGCCAAATCTAATCATGATGAATTTTTTCAGTTCCTATTTGTAGGCGGTCTGGCGGCAGGCATTAACTTTGTCAGCCGGATTGGCTTTAGTGAACTGGTTAGCTATCGTGTTGCCATCGTACTGGCTTATTTAATCGGTATGCTAACCGCGTTTATTTTATCGAAACATTATGTCTTTGAAAAAAGTGGGCGGCATTTCAAGGATGAACTTCGGGACTTTACTATCGTCAATATTTTTGCAGTTATACAAGTATGGTTTATTAGTGTTGGATTGGCAGAATACCTTTTTCCTTATATCTTTTTTACTTTTTACCCTGAAGAAATTGCACATTTAATTGGTTTAGGAATTCCTGCCGTTACCAGTTATTTTGGACACAAATATTTTTCCTTCAGAAAAGTATAATTATCAATCGTTATTAGTCGATATTTACGCAACAGGGATCTGGATCCAGAATCGACTGCCTTTACCTGGTTCACTTTCAAATCCGATCGTACCATTCATCTTTTCAATTAATTTCTTTGATATTGCTAAACCCAGCCCGGAACCCGTAATATTCGAGCACTCTTGTCCCGCCCTGTCAAAATAATTAAAAAGGTTATCATAATACCGGGCATCAATACCTTTCCCTGTATCTGTAATGGACAGATTGAGCATTTTTTCATCTTCAAGTGCGTAATCTATTATTACCTTCCCATTCTTTTTATTGTACTTTATTGCATTAGACAACAGATTTAGTACAACCTGTTTAAATCGCTTATCGTCCACAAGAATTTGTATATCCGGTAACAATTCAACTTTATTCTCTATACGAATTGACATTTCTTCGGCAGGTGATCTCATCATTGACAAGCAAAAATCAAGAATATTTTTTATATTATAATTTTCAATACATAAATTTATAGTGCCTGCCTCTATTTCAGACAACCCAAATAAATCTTCAATCAAGTCTAATAAATGTTTAGTTGCCTGAATAATTTCCCGAGAATTATCTTTTGTAACTTCATCCTGTGCATCAACCTCAATGAGTTGAGAGAATCCAAGTATGGCATTCATAGGTGTTCGCATTTCATGACTCATACTAGACAAGAATAAACTTTTCGCTTTATTTGCGCATTCAGCTTCTTTTTTAGCTTTAATTAGCCACTCTTTACTCTTTCTTTCTTTAAATTGAGCGGCTTCAAGTGATGAGGTCATATTGTTAATACCTTCCGCCAGTACCGCAAGCTCGCCCGAAAAATCCACAGGAATTCTATATTGCAAACTACCTTTCTTAATAATATTTACACCTGTGTAAATTTTGTTTATAGGTTCAGTTACACTGCGCGAAAAGAGCAGTGCAATGACTATTGTCACCAGGGTGAAGAATAATGTCGTAAAAATACCGTTTTGTATAATTTTGGTCTTGAGTACATTGGCATTGTTTAGGTTCATAACAACATTAACTGCACCAATAGCAGTGCGTTTGCCTGAACTATAATTCGTCACATCGCTTGTGTCGTTTATGTTAATGGATGTTTTTATAATATTAGACGTAAAGACTTTATTGTTTTCACTATCAATATTTCCATGTTCTCTATTATGCCTTTTTAGAACAACGGACTTATTTTTGTCTTCGATATATATAGCAACAATATCTTTTTGATTGACCGTGTGCGCAAGTATCGGTTCAAGATACTCAAAGCTATTCGAGATGATACCGTATTCACTTATTAACGATAAATAACTTGCAATATTATTACCTTCTGTATTCATTCGTTTATTAAACTCATCAACTCTTCCTGAAATAAGTATATAGGCGAGAATAATTGCAGTGGTTATAACAGGTAACACAGTGACTAATAGCACCTTTGTTCGGAATCGAGTACTTATCATCTTATTTTACTCTTGAGTATGTTTTCTGAACTGATATTTATATTCAGCGAGCGAGCGACTGCAGAATTAATCTCAATCATAAAATCATCCGGGTAGTATTCTTTTTGGCTTAGAGTTCCATCTACGATAATGGAGCCAATAATTTTTGCCGTCTTATCGGCAACATTATCAACACTTGAATACAAGCTAATCAGTGCGCCAGCTTTGGCAAACGATTTTGAATATGCAATTATCGGTACATTTGCATGATAAGTTGACAAGATGATGCTTTTGGCATTTTCTGAGTTATATATATAGTGATTGGGTAACGCCAGTAAAACATCATCATTATTTAATTCATTTATAAAAATTCGAGAGGCATTGTTATCTTTCTGTATGTGGATATCTTTATAGATGAGATCATTTTTCTTTAATGCAGATTTAACTTGTTGTGATTTTATTGAATTTTTTTCTGTGTGTGCAAAGGCGAGTTTTTTTCCTTCAGGGAAAAGTGCCTTAAATAGTTGCACATAACGATTAACAGGCTGATTTATATATATTTTATAGCACGTTGTTTTTTTACAGGGGATTTTACTTTGTAATAATTCATCATCCGGAATAAATGAATATATGACGTTGGCGTTTATTTTATATTTTGAAACGGACTTAGCAGCCTTGGCACCAATAGAAACAACTGTACTACTAGAATTTAGGATCGTGTTATTAATATCAGAATAACTTATTTTTGAAATTTTGGTACCTTTATCTAAGCTTTCTTTTAACCTGGTGTAAAAATTTTGGTATATTTTTCCATCATTACTCGTTACAGCCAGAACACTTTCTTGTGAATATGACAAAGCTGGCAGTAACAGGAGGCAACAAAGTACCCACTTTATAAACAAAGTAAAATGACTAGCTGAAATTTTAGCGTGATAGCTGTTCACAGAATATATAACATCCTTATAGTTCCATACTGAAGCTTATATATCCTTGCCTGTGATAATTATTAAATAGTATGGTATCCGTTTTCTCATTGGTTACGTTTTGCAGAACAAGTTTAACTTTTGAATTGTAGGTGTTCCACTTAAATGCTTTTGAGAGAGTGATATCGAGTCGATCTCGTGGAGCTTGTTGTTGCACTTCACAGCAAAGCTGCTGATATTCTCCAGTATAATAGTATCCAAGTGAGCCTTTTAGATTATCACTAAAATTGTGCATAATGAGTAATGAACCGCTATTTTCTGGTGCGCCAGTTTCATAGTCTGCGGCTGTTCCATATACTATATTACCAGCGGTAATCTTCGTTCTGGCATAATTCAGAATGGCTCGAGTGTTGCTTGAAAATTTATGAGAGAAAGTTGCTTCAAAACCTGTAATATCAAAATCCCCTCCCTGGTTAAAACCACCAGAAACTGTATCAAGCACAATAATTTTGGATAGATTGGTTTTATAAATACGCATATCAAGTTCTGTAGTATTATTATTCAAGCTTCCTATATAACCAATATCATAGGTCGTAACCAGCTCAGATTTTAAGTCAGATAAATCTGACAACATTGGCGTTAAGTTGACTACATAGTTAGTATATTCCTCAAAGGCAAAAGGACTACGTGAAGCTTCTGCATAAGACAGTCGTACGGTATGATTTTTACTTGGTTTATGATTAAAAGCGATACGCGGTGAAGTAGTTGAACCACCAGTATCATTATTATCATAAAGTAAACCGGCATTAATAATGTTATTTTTATTTAGTTTTGTTTCTGTATTAATAAAATATTGTTTTGTATGAATATCTTTATCTACCTGGTATAAATATTGTGGCGCGATTGTATTATCTATTCTGTAAAGCGAACCTAGCGCGAAACTATAACTATCAGAATATTTAGTAAAAATAAGCTCAAGGTTTTTTCTATTTGTAGTGACACTTTCATCATAAAAAATAACTCCTTTGTAATAACTATTTTTATCTTCATACTTTTGCTGGTAGTAATTTAAAGTAAAAACATCAGAACTGGAAAAGTTATGTGTCCACTTACCAGAAAGTGATGAACGTGTCACTCTTTTTACATGGTCTGGCACGCTTGGATCTAAATAGTCAACAACATCTTCCTGGTAATCTCCTGAATTATGGCTTAGCGAAAAAGTAAGGGTGTCATTATTTGATGCCTGGTAATCTCCACGAAAATTAGCCACGGCTAATTCTTTACTATCATATCTTTGTTTAAAGCCATCATCTTTTCTTGCATTCAACGAGAGGCGGTAATCAAAATTACCTTTACCGTCTCCAATAGTGACATATTGCTCACTTCTTCCATTAACACCTTCGTTTAACTTAAATTTTACGCCTTTATCTAATACAGGATGGCGAGAGATAATATTTATTACTCCCGTCATGGCATTAGGGCCATAACTCGCAGAGCTGGCGCCACGTATAACCTCTATACGTTCAATGTCATCAATAGTGATACCTAACTGTGTCCAGGGCATTTCTCCAAGTATTGGTGTACTGACAGAATTACCATCCACAAGTACCTGGAATCGTACTCTGTAACGATCAAATAAAAATTGATAACCTGCATTTGCAATATGTCCACTGTCATAGTTTACGAGCATACCTGGAGCGAGTCTTAATAAATCGACTAT
>JAPHTF010000067.1 GCA_026197095.1 Gammaproteobacteria bacterium | reverse complement strand
GGCAAAAAATATGACTATTGAAGATATTGTGGAAATATTAAAAGATAAAACTCATGGCTATAACAGTGTTATGCCTGAAACAGCGCTAACTCAACTTGCTAACTTTGTTAAAAATGGACAAGTTGATATTGCAACCTATCTTGATAAAAAAACACTACTGGCAAATGGCAATAAAAAACGAGGCAAAGAGTTTTTCACTAAGAACTGTAAAGAGTGTCATGGCAATAATGGAAAAAATATTAATTTTAAAACACCATTAAATCCTGAATTTTTAGGTACGGTAGCGACAGAAAATCCCGTTGAAACAATTCATAAGTTTCGCAATGGCAATCCCAGCGCCTTTTATAAAGGTAAACGTATGCCTAATATGAATAAAGTTCTAAATCTGGAAGAACAAATTGATCTTCTCAGTTACTTACAAACATTGCCGGTTAAATAATTTAAGATAATAAAATGACACAATCTTCTCCTAAAGTTGGTTTTATTAGCCTGGGCTGTCCTAAAGCCCTGGTTGACTCTGAACATATCGTGACCCAGTTGCGTGCTGAAGGTTATGAGATCACCGATAGTTATGAAAATGCACAACTGGTCATTGTTAACACCTGTGGTTTTATAGATTCAGCAGTTGAAGAATCAATGGATGCAATAGGTGAAGCATTAGAAGAAAATGGAAAAGTCATTGTGACCGGTTGTCTCGGTGCGAAAGAGGGTGTGATTGAAACAGCTTATCCCAATGTGCTCGCGGTTACAGGCCCTCATGCCGCGGCTGAAGTCATGCAGGTTGTGCATGATCATTTACCTAAACCGCATGATCCCTTTTATGATTTAGTTCCAAATGCGGGTATTAAACTTACACCAAAACATTATGCTTATTTAAAAATATCCGAAGGCTGTAATCATCGTTGCACCTTCTGCATTATCCCTTCATTACGCGGCGATTTAGTCAGCCGCGATGTCGGCGAAGTTATGCAGGAAGCTGAAAACCTTGTTAATGCAGGCGTAAAAGAATTACTGGTCATCTCACAAGACACCAGTGCTTATGGTGTTGATGTTAAATACCGGACGGGCTTCTGGGGTGGTAAACCGATTAAAACCCATATGACAAATCTGGCCGCTGCACTCGGTGAGCTAGGTGTCTGGACACGCTTACATTATGTTTACCCCTACCCACATGTTGATGACGTTATACCCTTAATGGCTGAAGAGAAAATTCTTCCCTATCTTGATATTCCGTTGCAGCATGCAAGCCCTCGTATACTCAAAGCAATGAAACGCCCGGGTAAGATCGATAAGACTATTGAGCGTATAAAGAAATGGCGTAACATTTGTCCTGACATTACTTTACGCTCAACCTTTATTGTTGGTTTTCCTGGTGAAACAGATGATGATTTTGAACAACTGCTCGATTTTCTTGAAGAAGCTCAACTGGATCGTGTTGGTGCATTTGCCTACTCACCCGTGGAAGGTGCTTTAGCCAATGAACTTGGAAACTTTGTTGCAGAAGAAATCCAACAGGAACGGCTTGAGCGCTTTATGCATTTGCAGGCTCAAATTAGTGCTGACAAGTTACAGAAAAAAATTGGTCAGACTATGACAGTATTAGTCGACAGCTATGGTGAAGAAGGTTTGGTCCTTGCACGCTCCAAAGCAGATGCGCCTGAAATAGATGGTGAAGTTATTTTAGATGGCTTCGAAGATGTACAGTTGGGTGATTTTGTTGATGTAAAAATCGTTGCTGCGACAGAACACGATTTAATTGCAAAACCTATTAATTAACTTTTTTTATTTATGAAATATTCTGCGTTCTAACATAAATAATAAATCCTTCCCGCGATTTTTTGTGACTAAACAGGCAATAACAACACCCGTGGTGTTGGCTAACATATCTGCATATTCAAAATACCGTATCCCACCTAGTCCCTGTAGTACTTCTAACGTTATGCCCAGGGCAATAAAAAAAAGTGCGTAATACACTCGAGTTAATTTTGAATGATATAGCTGCGCAAACCAGCTCATCAAAACAAAATATGAAAACATATGTTCCAGCTTATCCAGGTATTCGAATTTAATATCAATCTTTGGCGGATTTAAGGTTAAAGAGAAATAACACAGCAACAATATTAACAACCAGCCAATACATAACCACAATTTAAAGTAACGCAAGGGATAATCACTTTATGAAAATAAATACAATAAAATAATGCCTTGCGCGAGACGGTATAAAACAAAAGGTGTCATACCTATTCTTTCAAGCATCTTTAGAAAGTAATGGATACAGATATAAGCTGAAACCGCAGATAAAAAATAACCTAGTCCAATGGAAAGCCAATCAATACCGTTGCCTTCCTGAATAAGTTTTAACGTTTTATAACTTCCCGCCATTAAGATCACAGGTATCGAAAGTAAAAATGAAAAGCGCGCGGCCCCTTGACGAGTTAATCCAGTAAACAATCCTGCCGTCATGGTAATGCCTGATCGGGAGGTGCCAGGAATCAATGCCAATGCCTGAGCAAAACCAATGATCATGCCATTTTTCCAGCTCAGTTGATGCTCGCTAAGTACATTTTTGTTTTTACCAACATAATCAGCCACACCTAGCAACAAACCAAAAACGATTGTTGCCCAGGCAATAACCAGTGGTGAGCGTAAAACATTATCGACGACATCATGTAACAGCAAGCCAGCTGCACCCACCGGTATGGTGCCTATAATGACTATCCAGGCCAGACGGCTTTCCCCAACTGTTTTTTTTCTGATACATGAGCAAGTCCAGTCAACGCTTAATTGAGCCACATCTTTTCTGAAGTACCACATCACTGCAGTTAATGTTCCGAGATGCACAACCACATCAAAAGCTAAACCTTGATCCGGCCAACTACTTAACACCGGCACCAGGATTAAATGAGCCGAACTTGAAATGGGTAAAAATTCTGTTAAGCCTTGCACTAACGCCAGCACAACTATTTGCCAAAAAAGCATTTACGTTTCCTTTTTATAAAGACTCTCGTCAAAGGTACCTTTGCTATTATAAGTATTCGCGTAAGTCTCTTAACTCAAACGCAGGTAATGATACATCACAATTCTTACTAAAGCCGATTACTTTAAATAACTCTCCCATTTCATGCGGTAGAGTGAGTTTTTTAATTTGCGAAGCCTTTTCTATTTGTTCTTTTACTTCGCTCTCTTCATCTAAGGCAGCAAGCTCCATTAATCCTGCGCCCATTAAAAAACTGGCCTGGTTGGTATAGCCAATAATCCGCATGTCGGCTTCAAGTGCCGCATCAGCCATAGCAGTAAAATCAACATGAGCCGTAATGTCCTGTAAGCCGGGATATACAAAGGCATCCGGATGACTACGATGCCGGTAATGACACATTAATGTACCCTGGGTTCGCTGTTCATGATAATACTCATGCCGTGGGAAACCATAATCGATCAGGACGACAACACCCTGTTGTAGGCGTTCAGCAATACTTTTAATCCAGTCTTCTGCTGAAAAATTAATTTCAGATAGATATCCAGAACCAAGTTCAAAACCTGATTCACTTT
>JAPHTF010000006.1 GCA_026197095.1 Gammaproteobacteria bacterium | reverse complement strand
ATGGGACGTTTTTGAAAAGATTTTTAGAGGTTGATTGTGAAGTTTTAGGGATTGACCCTGCAAGAAATATTGCAGAAGTTGCATCTGCAAGTGGTATCCCTACTTTGGCTGAATTTTTTACTGTAGATGTTGCTAAACGTATAATGGATGAAAAAGGTCGAAAAGATATTGTCTTTGCAAGAAATGTTATACCTCATGTTAAGGAAATTCATTCTGTTATTGAAGGAATTAAAACACTATTAGATGATGATGGTGTTGGGATTATTGAGTTTCATGATGCAGGTTTAATACTTAAGGAACTACACTACGATTCTATTTATCATGAGCATTTATTCCTTTTTTCTTTGAAAACTATTGGTCAATTGCTTGAAAAATATGGATTGCATGTGTTTGATATTATGCCTAGTCCAATAAGTGGAGGCTCTTGGGTGATTTATTTTTCAAGTAAAATAAAAGAAAAATCAGATAGTTTAAATAACGTTGAACAAGATGAAATAAATTCTGGAATTAATACATTACAACGTTGGTTAGATTTTGCTAAAGAGACAAAATTACATGCTAAACATCTTAAAAATCTCATTTCTAAAAATAAAGAAAAAATAATCGCTTATGGTGCATCCGCCAGAAGCTCTACGCTGTTAAATTTTTGTGGTATTAATTCGGAGCATATTTCAGCAATTATAGACAAAAATCCTCTTAAGCATGGTCTTATTACTCCTGGTTCAAATATTCCAATAATTTCTTTTGAACAAGGTCTTAATGAGATACAAAATGCGGATCAAATATTACTCCTTGCATGGAATTTTGAAGATGAAGTCGTAAAAGAACTAAAAGCACAAGGATATAAAGGTAAGTTTATTATTCCTCTACCATATAAGACTCACATTTTATGAAATTTATTCCGCAGATTATTCCAGACTTGTCTCTTATTATTCCAGATTTACACCAAGATGAAAGGGGAGTTTTTCGAAGGAGTTTCTGTAAACAGGAGTTTAAAGATAATGGAATTAACTTTGATGTTATGCAAGGGAATATATCTGAGAACTTTAACAAACACACATTGCGTGGTTTCCACTATCAAATAGAGCCAAGCAAAGAATCTAAAGTTATTTCTTGTGTTGCTGGCTCATTATATAATGTTGTGATTGATCTAAGGAGAGATTTTGAAACCTATAAACAGTGGGTAGCACTCGAGATATCAGCTGTTAAAAAAGAAAGCATACATGTCCCTGCAGGTTGTGCAAATGCATTTTTGACCATGGATGATAATACGATTGTTCATTATTATATGGGCGATTCATTTAGTCCTAATACTTATCATGGATTTCGTTATAATGATCCAATGTTTTCAGTTGAGTGGCCATGTGAGCCACAGGTGATTTCAGAAAAAGATTTAAATTTCCCCGACTTTATAGATGGATAAGATAAAAGTACTCATTACAGGTGTCTCAGGATTTATTGGAATCCCTCTTGCTGAAAAATTACTAACACAAAAATGTGAAATTTTAGCTCTTTCTCGGACAACACCAACGATTAAATCTAATGACTCTATCGTCTGGTTAGAAGCTGATTTATCTTCTCCTAACTCTTATCGAGAACAGATTGAATCATTTAGTCCTGACGTAGTTATCCATTTGGCGTGGCAAGATATCCCTGATTTTTCATTCCAAACATCAATAAAAAACTTAAACCAGTCATTAGAGTTTCTTTCTTTTGTGTCAGGTCTCAAAAGCTGTAAAAAAATATTGGTTTCAGGTAGTTGCTGGGAATTCAATATAAAGAAAGGAGAATGTTTAGAAACTGATGTAAGTATACCTAAAGACCACTTTACATGGGCTAAACATTCTATACGAACGTGGCTTGAAATGATCTGTAAACAAAATGAAATTTCTCTGGGATGGTTTAGAATTTTTTATGTTTACGGGCCACGACAAAGAGCGGCATCACTCATACCAACAGTATTAAATGATGTGAAAAATGGGAAAATACCTCAGATTAAAACACCAAAAAATGCTAATGATTATATATTTGTGGATGATGTAATCGATGCTTTTGCAATCGCAACAAACAATAATTTTTCTTCAGGTATTTATAATTTAGGAAGTGGAAAATCAACTTCTGTACTTGATATTTGTCGATGTGCAGAACGAATCGTTAGAGGTTCAGATACATTAACTTTGCAACTAGAAAACGAATCAAAATTAAATATAGCGGATATCGATTTTTGGGCTGGTAATAATATCACTAAAGAAGCTCTTAACTGGATGCCAGAAACGACACTTGAAGACGGTATCCGTAAAACCTGGAATTATATTAATACATTATGTTGAAACCAAAACAGGCTGTAATTTTATGTGGTGGTATGGGCACAAGATTAATGCCTTACACAACTGAAATTCCTAAGCCAATGATTTTATGTAATGGAAAACCTTTTTTATGGTATCTGTTGTCACAGTTAGCTGAGCAGGGAGTAGAAAGATTTATTCTTCTTACAGGATACTTGGGCGAAAAAATTAAAAATCATTTTGGTGATGGACGTCAATGGGGTTGGAATATTGAATACTCGCAAGGTCCTGTAGATTGGGATACAGGTAAAAGGATTTGGGAAGCGAAAGATAAGTTTGATGATCGTTTCTTACTTTTATATTCTGACAATTATGTGCCTTTTTCTCTTGAGAAAATCCTTAAAGTACATGAAAAGAATAAATGTTCTTTAACATTTATGGTCTCACTAAAATCACCTGGCAATATCGCATTAGGTGACAACGGAATAGTACTGAAATATGACAACATCAGGGGTGATGATGCACTCAATTATGTAGAAATTGGATACATGATTGTAGAAAAAGAAGAAACTTTTAAATATTTTGAGACTCCAGAATGTAGCTTTTCTTCAATACTACGTAAAATGGCCGACTCTAAACAAATCAGTGCATGGGTACAGAAGGATGCATATCATAGTATATCTGATCCTGAACGATGGAGGAAAACTGAAGAGTATCTTAGTTTCAAGAAAATCATTTTAATCGATAGGGATGGAGTGATTAATGTAAAGGCACCTCAAGGTGAATATATTTGTAAATGGGAAGAATTTGAATGGATTGAAGACACAGTTCAATCAATGTTGCATCTTGCAAAACATGGATTTACTTTTATTATCATATCCAATCAAGCAGGAATTGCACGAGGTATGGTTTGTGAAAAAAAAATCGAAGAAATGCATGAGCTTATGATTTCTAAATTAGCAGACAATGGTATTGAGATTCTTGATATTTATGTTTGTCCTCATCATTGGAATGATGACTGTGAATGTCGAAAGCCTAAGGCTGGTTTATTTTATAAGATAGCTAAAGATTACCTCTTACAAATGGATAGGACGTTATATATAGGTGATGATGTACGTGATTGTGAGGCAGCTTATAATGCTGGATGTGGGGCCGTTTTAATTGCAAGTAATGAAGAATATGTATCGATAAAAAACAAACCTATTTGGAGTGTTAATGTAAGAAATGTAAGTGATGCAATTCAAGATATAGAAAAATTTATGAGTGGACATCTAGTATGATTATTTCGCGAACTCCATTTCGCATTAGTTTTGTTGGTGGAGGTACAGATCTTCGCTCATTTTATTCAGAGGAACCAGGTCAAGTTCTCAGTACGTCAATTGATAAATATATTTATGTGGTTGTTAAACGGCAGATTGGTATAGTTGAACACAAATATCGTATTAACTGGAGTAAAGTAGAATTTTGTAATCATATAGAAGATATAGAGCATCCTATTGTCAGAGAGGCGCTTAAATTATTTGAAATAGATTTCCCAATTGAAATTACTACTTTTTCAGATATTCCTGGAAGTACAGGGTTAGGCTCATCAAGTGCGTTTGCGGTTGGGCTTGTTCATGCGCTATATGCCCTTAAGGGAAAACATGCAACTAAACATACATTAGCCTCAGAGGCAGGGAGTATTGAAGTAGATATATTAAAGCGAACAATGGGGAAACAAGATCACTTTGCATCTGCATATGGAGACTTGAATGTATTTACATTTAATCCAGATGAAACAATTGCTGCTGAACCTGTATTTTATACAAATGAGGTTAAAAATACATTAGAACAAAATATGATGTTGTTCTATACAGAATTAAAGCGTGATGCGAGTGAAGTATTAGAAAGTCAAAACCAAGCGACAGAAAATAAAAGAGATGTTTTAGTGCAAATGCGAGATTTAGTTCATCCCTTAAGAGATGTTCTCTCTGGCAATCAGGACATGAGGACTTTTGGTGAAATTCTTCACAATGGCTGGTTATTGAAGAAGAGTATAACAAATGATATTTCTAATTCACAAATTGATAACTATTATGATAAGGCAAGACAAGCCGGTGCGATCGGCGGTAAGCTTTTAGGTGCTGGCGGTGGTGGTTTTCTTCTCTTGTATGTTGAGCCAGATAAGCAAACTAAAGTTATTGAAGCTCTATCAGAGTTATTTTGTTTAGATGTGAAGCTTGATGGAGCTGGAACAAGAATTACATATTATGATCAGGACAGGATTGATATGAAGTCATCAAGTATAGTTTTATCTCAAAAATAATTTATTTTAATGTTAATATTATATTACTGTAGAAGGATTAAATAAGAAAATGAAGAAGATTCTTATTGTTGGACATCAAGGTTATTTGGGGACTCGTTTGGCTGCATATTTGCACGAGCGGGGATACCAGTGCAGCGGCATTGATACAGGGTTTTTTAAGGATGGTACTCTTTCAGAGCCAGGTTCTGTGCCTACAATTGATAAAGATGCCCGCTTGCTAAATGAAAGTGATATTGAAGGATTCGATGTTCTTATTTTACTTGCGGGTATTTCAAATGATCCGTTTGGTCATATGACATCAGAACAAATTTATGATCCTACTCGTGATTACGCGCTTAGTATTGCTGAAATGTGTAAAAAAAGCGGAATTAAGTTTATTTATCCTTCAAGTTGCTCTGTATATGGGGCTGCTGCAGTAGATGGGTTGCTTGATGAGGAAAGCCCAACTAATCCTCAGACGCCTTATTCGATAAATAAAATTCAAGTTGAAGAAGGTTTGTCAAAAATTGCAGATAATACTTTTTCGCCCATCGCGCTTAGGTTTGGAACAGTTTATGGAATGTCTCCAAGAATTAGGTTTGATGTGGTTATAAATATGCTCTGTGGTTTGGCTCTTACTACTAAAAAAGTCACTCTAAATTCAAATGGTCAAGCCTGGAGACCTCACCTTCATATTGATGATGCTTGCGAATCGTTTCGATGTTGTATTGATTGGGAAAATAATTCAGATGAATTAATGGTTTTAAATGTTGGTCGAGATGAAGATAATTATAAAATTATTGATATAGCTAAAATTATCCATTCAAATGTAGATGGTTCTGAATTAACTTATTTAGGAAGTGATGCTAATAAGGAAGAAAATGAATTAATTAAAGATAGAAAAATTCAAGACGGTGTCGATACTCGTACTTATAAGGTCTCATTTGAAAAGATACTAAAAGTCCTACCCGGTTTTGAATGTAAATGGACGGTTGAGCAAGGGATAAAATCGCTCTTGAATGATTTTCAGGATATCGGACTGAGTAAGGATATGTTTAACCGCAAAGAATTTTATAGGCTTCAGCAGATTGAATTTCTTCATAAAGAAAACTTAATTAATGATGATTTATTTTGGGTTAAATAAAATAATAAATAATTCTAGGTATACGTAAAAATGAACACTGAAAAAATTCCTGAGCTATCATCTGATGAAATAAATCAACATTTCTCTGAGGCAAGAAACTCTGAACGAAAGCGTTCGCCAAAAATTCTGCATAACCAAGGTGATTATCATAATAAAGTATTTAACTTTGTACTAGAAGATTCATATATGCAGCCACACCTTCACCCGGGTGAAGAAAAAATTGAGAAGATGTATCTTCTCAGTGGTTCGTTTGCTCTAATTACTTTTGATGATAGTGGTGAGGTCACTGATATATATATCTTAAAGAACGGTGGCAGGGAGTCTATAGATGTTCCTGCATTTACTTGGCACACGTATGTAATGCTTACAAAAGAAGTAATTGTTTTTGAAACAATGGAAGGAATATATAACCCTTCTACATGGAAAGAGATGGCCGCTTGGGCTCCTTCTGAAAACACACCTGATGCAATTGCATACCTGGAAATGCTAAAGAACAAAGTTGCATCATAATATTTTATTAAAAAAATAAAAGATTAGTGATTTCAGTATCAAAAATTAATTTGTCATTTATTGCTGTTATCAAAGATTGTTAATATGGAACAAAAAAAAATAGATATAATCAAAAAAATTATTTGGTTAAGATTGGCCCAGATTTTTGTAAATCAACGTTATAAGAAGGGTGATTTTTTAGTGCCAATACATCTGGCAATGGGGCATGAAACTATTGCGGTAGCAGTTGATGAAGCTATGGGAAAACAGGATAGTTTATTTTTGACGCATAGAAATATTCATTATAATTTAGTGAAAATGGGTACCTTAAAAGAAGAGCTGGATGAATATTACTTGAAGTCTGATGGTCTAGCTCAGGGACATCTTGGTTCTATGAATTTGTCGAACCCGGATAAAAATATTAATTATACCTCCAGTATACTCGGAAATAATTTGCCTGTTGGTTGTGGTTTTGCACTGGCTAATAAAGTTAAAAATATAAATGGCGTTGTTATTATTGTTACAGGGGATGGGGCTATTGAAGAAGGGAGTTTTTATGAAAGTTTATTATTTTTAAAATCAAACAATCTCCCATCGATCGTGCTTGTTGAAAATAATGAGTGGTCTTTAGCGACAAGAATTAATGAAAGAAGAGCGAATATCGATTTTTCAAAATTAGCCAATTCCTTAGGTATAGAGTATTTATCTTTACAAGAAAATGATCCGTTTGAATATAAAGATAAAATTAGCTTGATTAGAGCTAATGCATTAGAAATGAATTCCCCAGTTTTAGTTGAAGTAAAGTTAACAACACTTGGGTACTGGTATATGCAAAGTGAGGAACATCCAGGTGGTAAGTTTATAAACTATCATGGTGGGCCTGCACCTGAAGTAGATGAAAAAGAATATCCCCAGCTTGTATCATCTAACGAAGACCCCCTGTTTCCATTAAATAATTATTTATCTGAAGATGAACTAATTGATATTTCAAATGAGTTAAGTGAGCAATTAAAAGAAGAGATTTCATGAAGTATGTTCAATATATAAATTCCTTACTTAAGGAGCATGTTAGCAATAATGATGATCTTGTCCTTTATGGGCAAAATGTAGATGCTGGTTCTTGTCTTAGTGGGCTAACAAGAGGTTTGTCATCACACAATCGTGGTTTGACTATAAATACCACTAATAGTGAAAATTCTCTTGTGGGAATTGGATTTGGCTTAATGTTGAATGATATTTCTTCAGTATTTTTCATGAAGCAGATGGATTTCTTATTACTTGGCATAGACCAATTAGTAAATACATATAATGTGATAAGACAAAAAAGACCATCAGCATCGTTCACCATTTTCCCGGTTACGGTTGATAGTGGCTATGAAGGGCCGCAGTCATCTTTAAATAATTTTGATGATTTTTGTTCGATTGCAGGAATTGAAGGGTATTCTTTTACAAATAATGTAGATGCCGCCAGTATTATATCCAAGCACCTTACTAAGCCTGGCTTCAGGATATTAAGTACAGGGCAAAGGATTTTACAGCAGGAAGTATTGGACTTACAAAACCTGTATGAAGATAACGATTGCAATTATTTTCAATATAAAAAAGGTGATGATGCATCAATTGTTTGTTTCAATAATTCTCTTTCATATGGGTTAGAGCTGCATAATGTTATGCGTAAAAGCAGTATAGAGTCTTCTCTTTTTTCAGTTAATTCCCATTTGTATTCGAATTATTCAAGAATACTGGACGATATTCGGGGTTCTAAAAGATTAATATTAATAGATGATACTAAAAGTAGGAATCGTCTAAGTGACCGTTTTCTTGTTGACGTTTTAAGTGAGTGCACATTAAAAAATAAAATTATTATTACCCGAACCCTAACAGATGAATCCTTTTACCCATGTAAGGATACATTAGATATTGATTACAACAAGATTGTTAATGATATTACTTTATGAGTGATATGTGTAAATGTGTTTAATTAGGATTAATAAGATAAAATGAAAAAACATTCCGATGATTTAAAAGAATTAGCAGATCAATTTTTTTCTGAATCTGTAAAGTCAAACTATTCATATAATTTTGAATGGATGTCTCGCCCAATTATCCAGTACCCTCAGGATATTGTAGCCACGCAGGAAATTATCTGGAAAGTTAAGCCAGATTTGATTATCGAAACAGGTATAGCACATGGTGGTTCCTTAGTATTTAGTGCGTCCATGCTTGCCTTGCTTGATTATTGTGAAGCTCTTGAGTCGGGAACAACTCTTGATCCTGAGAATCCTAAACGTAAAGTTATAGGTATTGATATTGATATACGTTCTCATAATCGTGAAGCATTAGATATACACCCTATGAGAAATAGAATGGAACTAATAGAAGGTTCATCAATTGCACCTGAAATTATTAGTAAAGTTCATGCTTTATCAAAAGGGTACGAACGTATTGTGGTCTTTTTAGATTCTAATCATACGCATGATCATGTACTTGCAGAAATGGAAGCGTATGCACCACTTGTTTCCCCTGGTAGTTACTGTGTGGTATTTGACTCCGTTATTGAAGATCTACCAGACGCAGTAAGTCCAGATCGCCCATGGGGGCCTGGAAATAGCCCTAAGACTGCACTTTATAAATATCTCGATACAAGCCCAGACTTTATCATAGATAAAAAAATTCAAGAAAAATTACTAATTACTGTCGCTCCTGATGGTTATCTGTTGAGGAAATAATTATGCATTTAAATGATGGTTCAAAAATTACAGAGGAACAAATAGAAGAGCTTAATGCCAATGGCCCATATAGTATGGCAATTTGGAAATCTGGTGATATCTCTGTTGGTAATGAAGAAGGATTGGCAGGACGTAGTGAATATTTTCTGAATCTCATACGCGAATCTATACTGAAAAATTACACTATGGATGAGATAAAGAATTTCTCAATCCTCGATATTGGCTGTAACGATGGCTGGGTTCTGCACCAACTCAGTGATTTACCATTTGCCAAAATGGTTGGCATCGAACCAAGAGCGAAGAATATCGAAAAAGGTCGCACGGTTAGGAAGATTTTAAAATTAGAAAATTCTGTGGAGTACAGGGTAGGTGATATAGAATCGTTGCAAGGCGAAGTATTTGATATCGTTATATGTGCAGGTGTTTTATACCATGTGGAATCAATTCCTCTTGCTCTGAGAAAAGTCAGAGAGTCATGCCGGCATATGCTATTTATTGAATCAAGATGTATCTCTTCTAACTATATTACGCAAGAACTTAAAGATGAAATAGAAATGAGAGACTTGGTATATCAATTTGAAGATGAGATTTGTGGTGTTACGGCACAAAAATATGAGTCTGCTTATTATGATGGGTCAGCTGCACACAATACTATTGTGAATGTTCCAACAACAGAGTCACTTGTGATGAATCTGAATATACTTGGCTTTGATAATATTGATATAGTAGCCGATGCAGATACATATAGAAGAGATGTATGGAAAGACAAGCGGCCATTAGGTGGTGTATGTATTTCTGCGACGCTCCCTGATGAACCCAAAACTCTCGAGTCAGAAGAAGATAACTGGATTAATGAGTATGAAATTGGGCTTGAGAATGAAGTTTTACCTCGTTCACTATTAGAGCCGTTATATAAGTTCTTTTGTTTACAGGACTCCGAAGTTAAATTTTCGGGTGGTTTAAAAACTATTCATGACTATTTAACTATGGCAGATAATCTACCGTCAATTGATAAGTCAGTACTGCCTGATAGCAACAATGGAAAGTTCGCATTAGAGATTGTGAAAAATTGGCGATATAGTCCTTATGATAAAATTGCGCTTGAGTATGGAAAACTCTTAAAACATGAGGGAGTGTTGGATGAGGCAATTAAAGTTTTAAAGTCAGTTACAACTAACAAAATAAATTCAGACTGGCGTTCAGTGTACCGTGCATTCCACTTACTTTCTCTGATATATCAAGATCAAAAAAATGAAAAAGAATCTAACAAGTATAGAGAACTCTGTATGAAGAGTAATTATAAATTTCCGGTGAAACATGGATAAGGATATTACATCTTCCATTCGGCATGTTGGATTTGTTGTTAAAGATTTGGAACTGTCATTAAAGTTTTATTCAGATATTTTAGGGCTGGAAGTTTATCGGCGATTTACTGAAGAAGGTGATTTTATTGATAAGCTTACGGGTATTAATAATGTCAAGCTGGAATGGGTTAAGTTGATCATTCCGAAGGGAGGCTTGATTGAGTTGTTGCAGTATCATTCTCACCCCGACCCGGATATTTCTGATGGAGTAAAACGCAGTGAATCAAATAGATTAGGTTGTTCTCATGTTGCTCTGACTGTAACAAACCTTTCAGATTTATATGGTGAACTTATTTCAAATGGGTATGAATGTAAGTCTGAACCACTGATTGCTCCTGGTGGAAAAGCGAAGATTCTATATGCTCTTGATCCTGACGGAGCTATTCTGGAGTTAATTGAAGATTTATAGAAGTCATTCTCACCTCTGAAACTAAAACAACTTTTATCATAAAATAGTGAAAAATTAATGAGTAATTCAATCTGGTTATCCGGCTCTCGAGGATTCGTCGGGGCTTATGTAAAAAAATTATTAACTGATTTAGATGTATCTTATAAATGTCTGTCAAATTCGAAGTCTCAGGATGAGAATATTATTTATGTTGATTTTTCGAATAAACAGAAAATAAAGGAAGCGGTAGACCAGTATGGAGTACCAGAAACTTTTATACATCTAGGTTGGGGAAATGTTTACGAACCACATGATGAGAGCCATCTCAAGGAAAACCTTGAGGATGGGAAGAATCTAATTGATCAACTGTATGAGTGTGGATTAAAAAGATTTATATTGATCGGCTCTTCGTCTGAATATGGGGACCGCACAGGCTTATTAAAGGAGAGTTTTACTTCTTCAGGTGAGGTAAATAATTATGTGAAAGGGAAAGTAGCGCTGTCGAAGTATGGACTAAATGCTGCAAAAAATCTGTCTAGAATATTCATTCATGCTCGTTTATTTTATACATATGGAGCAGGACAGCAACATAATTCACTTATTAATCAATTGTTTCAAAGTCACCTTCAGAATGCTGAAATGAACTTATCACCTTGTGAACATTATAGAGATTATATTCACGTCTCTGAGGCTGCAGAAGGATTGGTTAATATTTCAAATGTTAAAGAATCGAGCATAATTAATTTAGGTAGTGGGAACGTAATAAAACTCAAAGAATTTGTAGAGATATTTTGGGATGAATTAGGTGCAGAACCAAATTTACTTAACTTTGGTTCGTACGATCAACCGTCTTCAGAGCAGAGTCAGCCGCGCGCATACGCTGACTTATCTACACTGGAAAATCTTACTGGCTGGAAGCCTGAAATGAGTATCAGAGACGGAATTAGAAGAACGATAAATGATTTGAGACTCAGTTCTTACTCTCAGCTGGATAAAGAAGATGAATAATAAAATAAATAAAGACACACCATGTGTGACGGTCATAATTCCAACACGTGAACGAGCTGATACACTTTTATATTCTTTGCAGACAGTAGTTGCTCAGACATATGCTAATTTGCGAATAGTAATAAGTGATAATTGCAGTAACGATAATACAAAAGACGTTGTAATGTCATTTAATGATGAACGGATAGAATATTATAACTCTGGTAAAAGGTTAAGTATGGCGCATAACTGGGAATTTGCGCTCTCTAAAATAAACGAGGGTTTTGTAACTATCCTGGGTGATGATGATGGATTACTTCCCTGTGCGATAGAAAGTGCTGTAAATATTCTTAATGAAACAGGTTCAAAGGCATTGATGACTGAAGCTTGTTACTACAATTGGCCATCACAGACCGGCAATGCTTATGGAAAACTTCGAGTGCCATTAGGGCGTAAATTAAAGGTGCGTAAAGCGAATGTATGGTTAGATAAGCTTATGAGTGGTAAGGTCGACATAAGCCATTTACCTACATTATACACTGGAGGATTTATTCATTCCTCGGTAATTGAAACCATAAAGAATAAGAGTCCAGGTGATGAGTTTTATTACTCCTCAATTCCAGATGTATATTCAGCAATTGCTATTACAAGTGTCATTGATTCTTATGTTTTCTTATTTGAGCCACTTGCGGTTGTGGGATTATCAAAAAATAGCACAGGTGCATCTGTCTTAAATGAAGATAAAAATAAAAATAGCCCAGCAAATGCATTCTATTCTGAACCGAATATTCCTTTCCATTCTTCTATTCCAATGTGTGAAAATGGGAGGATTCCATCGTCAGATCAGGTTTATAAATATGAATCTTATCTTCAAAGTTCCTTTCTGAGGGATGATAAAAATGTAATATCAGATGAGGAGCAACTGAAAGTTGTTCTCTCACTATCTAAAGGGCAACACCCATCTGTAAGAGATTGGTGTAAGCAGTTTTCTGATATGCATGGAATTGATTTTAATAGAATGAAAAAGTTGAGTTTTTTTTACAATCTATACTTAAGGCTAGAGTCAATACCTGCTAGATTGAAATATGAGTTGAATCAGTATATTTTCGAAACGCCAAAGTTACCAATTGTCAATGTTTGCGAAGCAATTGTTGCTGTTGCAACATTGAGGCAATATTCTTTAGGGCAAAGAATTAGCAGGTTATTTAAGTTAGCTGGAAAATTAAAAAAATTAATTTCATATTAAGGCATATATAAAAGGTAATTTATTTTGAATTCATGGGTGACTGAACAAACACAGAAGTCTATTTCTAGATTTGATGAAACGATGGATAACCTTTATCCGGAGTCTAAAGAGTATAGTAAAAATGCACAATCATTCATGGACCATATATATAAGGAAACAAATTATATAGAAGCTATAAAGATGCTTGATTGGGATCATTATTTGCCAACTAATGCCTCGCTATTAGACTTGGGGTGTGGGATTGGTTGGGTTAGTGCATATTTATCAAAAAATAAAAATGTCAGTCAAATTACATGTGTTGATTCTAGTAAGTATTTTGTTAATGACTTATTGCCGAATGTTTTTCAATATATGGATGCTAATCTGGAAAAAACTACATCAGTTGAAGGTTTTTTTTCTCCAATACTTCTGGAAGATGATTCAATTGATGGAGTAGTGATATGTGCTTCAATACACCACGCTGACAATATGGAGGAAGTTTTGAGAGAGTGTTACAGGGTACTAAAACCTGGTGGCCGTTTATATATTTTAAATGAAGACCCTCGGACTGCATGGAAATATTTAATGTTATCCTTTAGGTGTTTCATAAAAATTTTATGGCACATAATATTTAAAAAATATAAATCAATTTCACTTAGCATGTCTTATTCGAATATTCTAATTGATCCAGATTTGGGGGATAGAGCTTATCCAGTGTGGGTTATGATGGACATGCTAAAAGCATCTGGCTTCAAGGATGTCGTTAAAGTAGATAGCGGTTATCGGCATTCTAAAACCAGTACTCATGCAGATAATACTCCGTTAACACATTTTATTTGCACTAAAGAGTAAAGTTATTGTTAAAGAAACATGCATTCAAGTTAACTAAAATTTACTAAATATATTGTAGCATCTCAACGCTATTGATGTATTTAATAGTAAGTTCTGTTTCATGCTCATAATGAACTATAAATCTTCAACATAAATATTAGTCCAGTAAGTGTAAACTCTTTAATCAACAGAAATTAATATTATGACAGATATTTGTATTTTAGGGGCAGGGATTGTCGGACTATCTTTAGCTCATCAGCTCTTAGAGGCGGATCCATCCGTGACCATAACTATAATCGACAAGGAGCCTGAAGCTGGATTACATGGTTCGGGACGCAATAGTGGTGTACTTCATGCCGGGCTTTACTATGAGCCCACTTCAATAAAGGCAAAGGTTTGTGTTGCAGGTGCAAAACGTCTTAAGTCTTGGTGTGAACAAGAAAAATTGCCTGTCTTAAAATGTGGTAAGGTAATTACTCCGCAAAAAGTTGGTTTAGACGGACAGTTAGATGTCCTCTTGCAACGTGGAAAAGCTAATGGTGCTATTGTTGAATTAATTGATGAACAACAATTTCTTGAATTGGTACCTGATGGCCGTACAGCAAGTGGTCGTGCAATATGGAGCCCAGGTACATGCGTTGTGAAACCATTGATGATTGTACAAAGATTACTTCAACGCCTTCAAGAAAAGGGTGTGAAGTTTCTTTTTCTTAATGCTCAATGGACAAGTAATTACAAATTAAATCAAATTAACTTCGCAGATGGTACCTCGTTATCTTATGGGCATTTATTTAATTGTGCAGGTCTTCAAGCTGACCGTGTAGCTCATCAATTCGATACTGGAAAACAATATACTATATTGCCATTTCGAGGAAACTATTGGGAACTAAGAGATCCTAAACATTTTCAATTCAATACTAACTTATATCCTGTTCCTGATTTAGATATTCCTTTTCTTGGTGTTCATGTGACCCCAAGCATAGATGGGACAATATATTTAGGGCCTACTGCAACACCTGCATTAGGGCGAGAAAATTATAAAGGTTTAACTAATGTTGAGCCACTGGGGACACTTGCATTTAGTCGACATATGCTAAATCAACTTTTTTTAAACAAAAAAATGAGAAGATATGTTCAAGAGCAGGCTTTCCAATGGTTGCCTAATAATTTTCTAAGTGCTGCTCAGGCAATAGTTCCAAAATTAAAAATGACAGATATTCAACGGAGTAATAAAGTTGGAATACGTCCGCAATTATATAATAAAAAAACGCATGGATTGGTTCAGGATTTTATTATGCTAGATGGCCCATGTTCCACTCATGTGATAAATGCAATTTCACCCGCATTTACATCGAGTTTTGAGCTTGCTGATCTTATAGTAGAAAAAAGTAAAGTTTTTAACACTTAATTAAAGATATGATGATGAAAAAAATTTTTCTAGGCAAAACAGTACTTATAACTGGGCATACTGGATTTAAGGGTAGTTGGCTTTCGATGTGGCTTAATTCACTTGGTGCAAAGGTTGTTGGGCTTTCACTAAATATTCCAACAAATCCTTCAAATTACAATGTTTCAAATATTGGAGAGTTTGTTGATGACAATAGGATAGATATACGTGATGTCGAATCTGTTAAAAAACTAGTGAAGGAATCTCAACCGGATTTTATTTTTCATCTGGCTGCTCAAGCATTAGTTAGGCCATCATATGAATTCCCACTGGAAACGTTGACAACTAATGCTTTAGGTACAGCATCTATACTAGAAGCTCTACGAACGTTAAATAAACAAGTTACTGCAATAATGATTACAAGTGATAAGGCTTACGATAATGTTGAATGGATATGGGGATATCGAGAGATAGATCGTCTCGGAGGTAAAGATCCTTATAGTGCATCAAAAGGCATGGCTGAATTAGCTATTCGTACTTACGTTGAATCATTTTTTAAAAATAATGATTCAGATATACGGATAGGTATAGTGCGAGCAGGAAATGTTATTGGTGGTGGTGATTGGGCAAAAGACAGATTAGTACCAGATTGTATGGCTTCATGGGCAGTAAATAAAACTGTAGATATTCGTAGTCCACATTCGACAAGACCATGGCAGCATGTATTAGAACCATTAAGTGGTTACCTGTCTTTAGCTTCAATATTAAATAGTAATAAAGAATATCATGGAGAGGCATATAATTTTGGGCCTCCAGCACATCAAAACCATCCTGTAAGTGAACTTATTGATGAAATGTCAAAGTATTGGGAACATGTTCAATGGAATGATATTTCAAAGGATGGAGAACATTTACATGAAGCTGGGTTATTAAAATTAAATTGTGATAAGGCACTTAGCGATCTTAAATGGCAACCAACACTTCAATTTAATGAAACTGTTGAAATGACAGTAGAGTGGTACAAGTCTTTTTATCAAGGTGACTTTACTAGTATGAGTGATTTTACTGTAAAACAAATTGAACAATACACTTACTTAGCACAACAACGAAAGTTATCATGGGCATGTAATGATTGATGACGTAATTATTACACCGTTAAAAATTATTAATGTTCCAGGTGGGGACGTATTTCATGCAATGAAAAAAAATGATTCAGGTTTCGCTGGTTTTGGTGAAGCTTATTTTTCTACTATTGAGCCGGGTATAATTAAAGCATGGAAACGCCATCAGAACATGACACTTAACCTTATTGTGCCTCATGGGAAAATAAGATTTATTATTTTTGATGATCGTGCTACTGATACCGGGAAGGTTCAGGAAATCATTTTATCTCGAGACAATTATTGTAGATTAACAGTGCCACCAATGGTTTGGATGGGCTTTCAGGGGGTAGCGACAGAAAACTCAATGTTATTGAATATTGCCAGTTTATCTCATGATCCTGAGGAGTCAGATAAAAAAGAAATAAGTGAAATAATATTTGATTGGAGTTTAGAGAGATGAAAGTTATTATTTTAGCTGGTGGATATGGAACCAGGTTATCTGAATATACAGGAACAATACCAAAACCAATGGTGACAGTAGGTGGGCGTCCAATACTTTGGCATATAATGCGTAGCTATGCTCATTTTGGACATAAAGATTTTTATCTTGCTCTAGGTTATAAGGCTGAACTAATCAAAGAATATTTTCTTCATTACCGTTCACTAAATTCAGATTTTACAGTTGATCTCTCCACAGGCCATATCGAATCCAAGCAAGCAGAAGATTTAGACTGGCGTGTAACACTTGTGAATACTGGTTTAGATACAATGACGGGGGGGCGTGTGAAGAGACTTCGTTCATTTATTGCTAACGAACCTTTTATGCTTACATATGGTGATGGTGTTTCAGATATTGATATTGACGAATTGTTAAAATTCCACAAAAGTCATGGAAAGATGGTGACCTTGAGTGCCGTAAGACCTGCTGCACGCTTTGGCGATCTTGAGTTTGAAGGTGATCGTGTATCGAGTTTTCAAGAAAAACCACAGTTGCACGAAGGTTGGATAAATGGTGGTTTTTTTATAATTGAGCCAGAATTCTTTGACTTGATAGACGATGATAGCCAGATGCTTGAGAGGGAACCGCTTGAACGTGCTGTAGCAGCAGGCGAATTAATGGCATATAAACATCAAGGTTTCTGGCATTGTATGGATACAAAGCGTGATAATGAGCTTCTAAATGCAATGTGGGAAAAAGACGCACCTTGGAAAAAATAAATCAGGCAATTCGCGTACTTATTACCGGTGGATTTGGTTATGTTGGTGGAAGAGTCGCTCAGCACCTTGCTAAAAATGGCTATCAGGTAGTACTTGGTTCAAGAAAAAAACAGAATCGTCCAAGCTGGCTTCCTCAATCAGAAGTGGTTCAGATTATTTGGAATGATGAAGATAGGCTCAGAGAATTATGTTCTAGAGTAAGTATTGTTATTCACACTGCTGGAATGAATGTTCAAGATTGTTCCTCTGATCCTGTAGCTGCATTTGAGTTTAATGGTTTAGCAACCGCAAGGCTTGTTAGAGCAAGTAAAAACTCTGGAGTTAAAAAATTTATATATCTATCAACTGCACATGTATATAGTTCACCGTTGGTAGGCAGTATTGATGAACACACATGTCCACGAAATATACACCCTTATGCGACAAGTCATTTTGCTGGTGAAAGAGCAATTTTGTATAGTTCTGGATCTAATTTTACTGGCATTATTCTTCGGTTATCTAATGTAATTGGTGCACCAGTACACAACAATGTAAATTGTTGGATGTTGGTTGTTAATGATTTGTGTCGACAGGTAGTCCAATCAAACCGAATGAAGATAAATTCAAGTGGCCTTCAAAGAAGAGATTTTATTTCAATATCAGAAGTTAATCGCAGGATAAATGACTTTATATCTGGAAAAGAATTAGTATCTGAATCGCTAGTCGCGAATATTGGCTCCGGCATTTCAATAAGTATTAAAGATATTGCAAATATGATTGCAGAGAGATACCAGTTGATGTCTGGACAATTAGCAAGTCTTGAATTTTTGCAAGACACACACATAGATACAGATGTTGAGCTTGAATATAAATCGTTAACGAAAAATGAATCTAATAAGAATGATGTTATATTGGACATAAAAAAGAGCATAGATGAGGTACTACATTTTTGTGGTGAGGTTGGCAAAGATGTGTGAGTCTAGTCAGGCTAAAAATATCTGCCCTTATGTTTCTATAATTATACCAACATACAATCATGCGCGGTTTTTGTTAGAAGCTTTAGAATCAGTAATACAACAATCATATGATAATTGGGAAGCTATTGTTGTCGATAATCACTCAATTGATAATACTGTTGAAGTAGTTAACAGTTTTGCTGATAGTAGAATTAAATTTACAAAAGTAAATAATGAAGGTGTCATCGCTGTCTCTAGAAATATCGGGATCAACATGGCAAAGGGAAAATGGATTGCATTTCTTGATTCTGATGATTACTGGCATAAAGATAAGCTATCTATGTGCCTGGTATTTGAAAATAACTCAGATTTTATTTTCCACGATATGAATATTTTAAGGAATACTAAATACACTTTCAAAAATAAAAAGTTAAAAGGAAGGAGCTTAAATAAACCGATAATTCAAGATCTGTTAGTTAATGGTAACCCAATTGCAAACTCTTCGGTTCTAGTGAAAAATGATCTACTGGGTAGAATTGAAGGAATTAATGAGAATACTAATGTAAAAGGATGTGAGGATTATAATACATGGCTAAGAATCTCTCGCATATCTGAAAAATTCACATACATAGCGAAACCTTTGGGTACTTATAGGGAACATGAAGATAATTTTAGTAAAAAAGATATGTCGAATGCTCAAATGAATGCTATATCTGAATTTTCTGGTATTGTTTCTGAATATGATTTCAAGAAAGCA
This sequence comes from Gammaproteobacteria bacterium, assembly GCA_026197095.1. GTDB lineage: Bacteria > Pseudomonadota > Gammaproteobacteria > UBA6429 > Thiohalophilaceae > JAGLTQ01. The sequence goes on along the minus strand of JAPHTF010000006.1, from coordinate 12,116 downwards.
GTATCATACGTTTTATATTCAAAATTACGCTATTCATTTATTCATGAAGAACATTTGATTTCATTATCTGATGTGGCTGGTGTATTTAAATGTCTAAATAATGAACTGCGAATTAAGGTTGTTTATATGTTTTTAGTGTCTTTAGTCAGACGCTTGACACTATTTTCTAATAAATTTGTAGCTGATGGAAAAAAGAAATAGATTCTATATCGTAAAGTATTAAGTTATATATGGAAGGTGGTTGAAATATATTATCATGGTGAAATTATAGTACGCTAAAAATAATACAAAATGAAATTATCATGAACTATAAAAAAATAATAACTTATAAAGATATTAAAATTATTTTATTGACAATAACCCTGATTATGCCGATTTTTATTTCATTTTCTAGTGACATAAAAGTTGGTTTAGATAGAGTAGGTGGCGATATGAAAGTGTTTTTTATATCACTGCCTTTAGCTTTTTTTGGGGTTGCCTTTATGCTGGCTAAGTATTTTAGGTTCATAGTTATTTCTAAGTATTTAATGTATTTAGCTGCTTGGCTTATATTTGGTGGCATAATGAAATATATACATTATTCATATTTAGATTTTTCGTATATTAAAATAGCATTAGAAATGATTTTATTCATTTTCTTAGTTGATTTTTTTGAAGGTTTCTGGAAATATAAATTATCTAGCGAAAAGTCAATCAAAGAGCTTGAATTTATTTATATTTTAATCCCCTGTCTATTAATTATGTGGCTTGTTTTAATTAGTGCGATTAATTATGGGAATGGTTTCCTAATAAATTACTCTTTTGTGATATATAATTTCGAGCAATATTATGCAATATCGTTAATACCATTTTCTATGATAGTATTAAGTCTTAAATTATCAAAAACGACATCTTTTTTATTAATCACATTTATAATTCTCCTCTCTTTTCAAAGTTCTAATTTGACAGCTTTAGTGTTGATTACTTTATGCTTAATATTTTATTTTGCAAACAAAATATTAAGTGAAGAACATAATTATATAATATACATACCAACTGTTTTATTTATATTGTTTTTTTCCATCATTATTTACCCGGTATTATTGCTTATTTTAAATAAATATGGTTTTTTAGGTGGTAATAGTTTAGGCTTGAGAGCCGGGCTAATGAATGACTACTTAAGTTTGTTAAAGCCTTTTGATTTGATTTACCCATTCAGCTTACCTCCAAGAAGTGTTTTTACCGGATCACATAATCAACATTTAGAGGTTTTATATACGTCTGGATTAGTTGGAGGGTATATATATTATAGTTACTTTATAAAGAAAATATTTTCATTTAATAAAAAGTATAGGTTGGTGGGAATTTCATTAGTGTTAGTTATTTTTATTGGAGGTACAACTGTATCACCATTATTACATTCATATATCCTCATTATTTTTTCATATTTAGTATCATATTATTATGTTACATCAAAAAATATTGTTCTAACTAGTGCGCCAGAATTTTCTAGCTTGAAGTATAATAGAGCAGAATAGATAAGCTAGGCATCGTAAATATCTGGGGTTGTTTTTCATATTATATATGTGTTAAGTAAAGATGTTATTTTATATTTGTAATGTATTTTTAGTAAGAAGGTGAGAATCTTTGGATGTAAATAATCAAATATTTAAATTGATTTTTAATGGTGTGGTATGAATGTAGCTATTTTAGGTGCGGGATTTATTGGGAAGCGTGTAATAAAAAATTTACTTGCAAGTGGCCATACTGTCCAGGTACTAGATAGAAATCCTTGCCCTGATGAATTTGTTGATAAAGTAAAATGGATTACTTCCGAATGTCAGGACCAACGTTCCGTTGAAAAAGTGCTGCAAGATGTAACAGTTGCATACCACCTTGCTTCCAGCACCGTCCCTGGAGATCAACATGTTGATGTTGCCATTGAACTAAAGGATAACGTAGTAAGTATTTTAGGTTTCGTAGACTCATGTTTAAAAACTGGTGTAAAAAGAATTGTCTTTGCGTCATCATCTTCAGTTTATGGAGTACAACATTCTATGCCAATTAATGAACTTGCCCCAACTAATCCGATTAGCACACATGGCATTCATAAGTTAATGGTAGAAAAGTTTCTCTTGTTGGCGCAACATTTACATGGCATTCAGGTTAGAATTCTACGAATTGCGAATCCTTATGGGCCAAGCCAAAGTATATTAGGTCGACAGGGATTTATTGCAATGGCTATTGGCCATATACTGAATAACAGCCCGATAATTTTACGTGATAATGGGAAACCAGTTCGTGATTTTATATTTATTGACGATCTTGCTGAAGCTGCTGTACAAGCAGGAATTCAAGAAAAATTACCTTCTGTTATTAATATAGGGACTGGTATAGGTTTATCATTACGGGAAATATTAAACCAGATTGAAAAACTTATAAACTGTGAAGTCAAAATTACTCCTACAGAATCAAGGCAAGTCGATATACCAGTTAGTATTTTAGATGTTTCATTGATGAATTCAGTAATGAGATTTATACCAAGTACTTCTTTCCAAGAAGGTTTATCTATAACATTAACTTATCATGGCTTAATACCTGAAATTAGTTAAATATTAATAATATGTATAGATATTTTATATTTTTTAGCAGTGATATTAAAAATAAATGACTAATAATAATACAATCATAATTCTGGGTGGGGCGAGAGATTTTCATGCAATAGATTCATATCGAGCAGTTAGAAAATTATGTCCTGAAAGAACAGTGATTTTTGTAACAGATCTATTTGGGGGAGAAGGGTATCCCAATCTGGCTAAGGCCGATGATAATATTAAGACACTTTTAGTTATTGATGATTTCTTATGCTCAAAATTTTCTATAATAGGAAATTACTGGAGAAATATTATTAAGGTACTGGTAACTCCTATACAAGTTATTAAGTTACGACATATTATAAAGGTTAGCAAATGTTCAATAGTACATGCGCATCCAATGTATTATATGTTTTTGTGTTGGCTCGCTCGAGTCCCTTTTGTCGGTACTCCGCAAGGAGATGAAATGTTTTTCCGGCCAAAACGCTCTCGTCTTTATAAATATATTGCTTCAAAAGTTTTGAGGGCTGCGAAAGCTGTAGTTATTGATTCATATCAAATGAAAGATGCTGTTAAAAAAATAAGTGGTGTAGATGCTTTCGTTATTCAAAATGGTGTTAATGTAGATGAAATTACATCAAATTATTCGTTAAGTATAAAACGTGTAAAGATTACTTCAATCAGAGGAATGGAGGATTTATATCGTATTAATGATATCGTTCTAGCTCGAAATAATCTGGCTCCTGAATTAAAGCTAACGTTTATTTATCCATTTTATGATAGTGAATATTTACCAAAATGCAGAAATCTCTTAATGCCACAGGATGATGATCTTGGGCGCCTAAATAAAGATGATATGTACAAGTTATTTTATGAGTCAGTGTTAATAATATCTATACCAAGAAGTGACTCATCCCCAAGGAGTGTCTACGAAGCAATTTTTTCTGGCTGTTGTGTTGCTGTTACACCTAACCCATGGATAGATTTGTTACCTGCTTGTATGAGAGAAAGAATATATATTGTAGATCTTGAAAATGAAAGCTGGTTAATTGAGGCGTATAAATATGCTGAAGTGGTAACAAAAAAAATATTTGTACCATCAGAAGAAGCGCTGAATTTATTTGATGAAAATCGTTCATTACTAAAAGTAGTTGAACAATTTTATTAAATGTGAAATTAAAAATTGAATATTAATCATTTTTAGATAAGTCTAGAAAGAATTAGAGTTAAATATAAAAATATGTGTGGTATTTTTGCTGCTTCATCTTCCTTCCCGAAGTTAATTAATGTTGAATCAGTTCTTTCCGCAATTAAACATAGAGGACCTGATGATCAAGGTGTCTATATTTCAGACGATGATTCTTCTCACCTTGGCCAAGTCCGTTTATCAATTATTGATTTGTCAAGCGCAGGACATCAGCCGATGGAAGATTCTACCGGTCGATATGTCATTGTTTATAACGGTGAGATCTACAATTTTCAGGAGTTAAAAAAGACTCTTGATGCTGACTACGGTGCTATTAATTGGAAATCATCCACTGATACCGAAGTGATAATTGAAGGGTTTGCAAGAGAAGGAATCCCTTTTTTGTCGAAGTTAAATGGAATATTTGCTCTAGCTATTTTTGATAAAGAAAAAAATGTTTCACACGTGCTTCGTGATCCACTTGGTATTAAACCGCTATTTTTTACCAGTCAAAATGACAGTGTTTTATTTTGTTCTGAGCTGAAAGGGTTGCTAACAATAAAAACTTTAAAACGTTCTCTCCGAAAGCAATCTCTTGCAGAACAATTAGCATTTATGTATGTGCCAGAGCCATATACATTGTATGAAGAATTCAAAAAAGTTGATCCGGGAGTATGTATAACTTATAAAAATGGAAAAGAAGTATCATCTGAAGAATTGTTTACACATATAAAAAAAACAATTCAGTTTTCTTCGGAACAGGATGTTATTGATAATTTCCATTCTGCTTTTTCAAGTTCGGTTAACAGGCAATTAATTTCTGATGTTCCGGTTTCTTTGATGTTGAGTGGTGGGCTTGATTCATCTGCTGTAGCCTACGAAGTAATGCATGGTGGTGGAAATATTAAAGATGCCTATACGATATCTTTTTCGGATGAAGATCGAAAGTATGATCAGCAAAGTGATGATCTTCATTATGCAAAAATTATGGCTAATAAATTAGGGCTAAAGTTAAATATAATACCTGCTGAACTTGATTTTATTTCACTTCTTCCAACTGTTAGCAGATTTTTAGAGGATGGCATTTCTGATCCCGCAGCTATAAATTCATATTTAATTTGCGAAGCCGCGAAAGCTAACGGTATAAAAGTGATGATGAGTGGTCAAGGGGCGGATGAGTATCTTGGTGGTTATCGAAGGTACACTGCAGAAAAAATGATTGGGAACTTTCCTAAAATATTAAGATACCCAAGCAAACTTATTAGTGAGCTACTACCAAATAATCTGCCTGGACGATTTAATTCATTCAACCGACGGGCAAAGAGATTTTTGCAGTTGGCAGGGCAAGAACGTAATGACAGGCTATTAGGAATGTATGTATGGGGAGAGACAAATAAAATTGCTGGTCTATTTAAAGATTCTGAAAACATAAATATCGGAAAGGAGCTATTAGAACTGATTGATAATATTGGTACTGACGATATTATTGATACAATGATGCAAGTTGATCATAAATATGATCTTATGTCACTTAACCTTGCATATACGGACAGAATGAGTATGGCATGGGGAGTTGAGGCGCGTGTCCCATTTTTAGATTTTGAACTTGTCCATATAATGAATTCAATACCCTCAAAAATTAAGATGAAAAATGGTGTACCAAAATATGTTTTAAAGAAAGCTATGGAGCCATATCTTCCTCGCGAGGTTATATATAGAGAAAAAGCTGGTTTTGGTCTACCGCTCCGGGCATGGATGCGAAAAGAAAATGAGATGACAAAGTATTATTTCGATCCTGCACGAATTCGTAATCAGGGTATTTTTAATCCTGAGGCACTACAAACCATGTACATCGAAAACCTTAATGGAAAATCTGATCACTCAAATTTATTATTTTCAATGCTGAGTATTCAAATTTGGTTAGATTTGCAAACCTTTTAACTAAATTACGTGTCAATTAATATTTAGAGGCAATATGAGTAAAATTTGTACTAACTGTGTTATGGATACTACAGACTCTAAGATTGAGTTTGATGATAAAGGTGTATGTGATCATTGTAATACCTTTTATAACCACACCTTGCCAAATTGGCACACAGATAAACAGGGAGAAAGATCGCTCGAAATTTTAGTAGATAAAATCAAACGTACAGGCAAAGGTAAAGATTTTGACTGTATTATTGGTATGAGTGGTGGTATTGATAGTTCTTATCTTACATATATAGCAAAAGAGAAACTTGGACTTAGGCCTTTAGTATTCCATGTTGATGCTGGTTGGAACTCACAAGAAGCTGTTAATAATATTGAGAAGTTAGTCGATTGCTTGGAGCTAGATCTTTATACTGAAGTTATTGATTGGGAAGAAATGAAAGATTTACAGCTGGCATTTTTTAAGTCAGGAGTCCCTCATATTGATTCACCACAGGATCACTCATTTTTTGCAACAATGTACAAATTTGCTGAAAAGTATGGAGTTAAATATATATTAACAGGTGGAAACCTTTCTACTGAATGTGTACGAAATCCAATTGAGTGGATGTATTATCAATCTGACTCGGTTCAATTGCATGATATTCATGGCCAATTTGGATTGAAAAAGTTAGTTAACTTCCCTGTAACTAATATCCTTAAGCATAAGATTTATCTACCTTACATTAAAGGTATAAAAGTTGTAAGACCTTTAGATAGCATTCCTTACATTAAACAGGATGCGATTGACTTATTAGTTAATAAATTTGGTTGGCAGCCTTATCCACAAAAACATTTTGAATCACGCTTTACAAAGTTTTATGAAGGGTACTGGTTGCCAAAAAGATTTGGATTCGATACTCGCAAGGTGCAATACTCCAGCTTGATCTTAACAGGGCAAATGACTCGAGATGAAGCTCTTAATAAACTTTCGAAACCAGCCTATGATGAAGAAAAAATTGAACATGAATTTGAGTATATTGCAACAAAGCTTGGAATTAGTGTCGGTGAATTACAAAGTTATATGGATTTACCTAAGAAGACATATAAAGACTATAAGTCTCAAGAGTCAATATACAACTTAGGTGCGAAAGTGTTAAAAACGCTTGGTGTTGAAGTTGGTGGCAAACGATGATATCAATTGTTGATTATGGCTTGGGTAATATTCTTGCTTTTGCCAATATCTACAAACGTTTAAATATACCTGTGAGAATTGTTTCGACTAGCGAAGAGCTTAGTACTGCCGAAAGAATTGTTTTACCTGGTGTTGGATCATTTGATTGGGCTATGACACGTTTGAATGAGTCAGGTATGCGTGAAAATTTAGATTTATTAGTATTGGATAAGAAAATTCCTATCATTGGTGTATGCGTTGGTATGCAGATGATGGCTAAAAACAGTGATGAAGGCCATATGGATGGACTTGGTTGGATTGATGCTAATGTAAAACGATTTGATGATACCTTATTCACACAAGCAACCCATCTTCCTCATATGGGATGGAATGACGTTATTCCAGTTATCACTCACCCAATTTTTAGCGGACTTGAGGTAGATGCAAAATTTTACTTTTTACACTCATACTACTTTGCTGAATCTAATCCAGATAATGTTTTAGCTCAGACAGATTACAATGGTTTATACAGTTCAAGTGTTCATAGTAATAATATATATGGAGTTCAATTCCATCCCGAGAAAAGCCATCATTGGGGTGTGCGGTTGTTAAAGAACTTTGCTGAGATGCCTGTATGTTAAGACCAAGAGTTATTCCTTGTTTGCTTGTAAAGGAACGCGGATTAGTAAAGACCATTAATTTTGAACAGCCTAAATATGTTGGTGACCCTATTAATGCAGTAAAAATATTTAATGAGAAAGAATCTGATGAGCTGGTGGTGCTTGATATTGATGCAACTTCTGAAGGGCGTGAACCAGACTACCAAATGATAAAAAACCTTGCTGCAGAATGTAGAATGCCTCTCTGTTATGGGGGAGGAGTAACAACCGTAGAGCAATTCAAAAAAATAATCAGTTTAGGTGTTGAGAAAGTTGCTATTAGCGCTGCTGCTATAAAGAATCCTGATTTAGTAAAGCAAGCTGCTGATGTAGTTGGTAACCAGAGTGTTGTAGTGGTATTAGATGTAAAAAAACGACGTTTTGGTAGCAAGTATGAAGTCTATATAAATAATGGACAACAGAATACCAAGCTGGAAGTGTCTGAACTTGCTAAGAAGTTCGAAGCATTCGGAGCAGGGGAGATCGTAATCAATTCAATTGATCGTGACGGAAGTATGCAAGGCTATGACCTTAAGCTTATCAAGCATGTACGTGAATCAATTACACTTCCAATAACTGCATTAGGTGGTGCAGGAACACTTGCTCATATTAAAGAGTTGATAAACTGCTTTGGAATAATTGGCGCCTCAGCAGGAAGCTTGTTTGTATTTAAAGGAAAATACCGAGCCGTTTTAATTAATTACCCAAGCCAATCTTTAAAAAATGAAATAGTTAGATATTAAAGGATAAATTACTTGAAACAAATATTGCAAAATTTGTCAAATGGCAAGACCTCATTAGCCGACGTACCATGTCCTAAATGCACTAAAGGTTCTTTGCTGATTGCTTCACGTAATACGTTGGTTTCTGTAGGGACAGAACGTATGTTAGTTGATTTTGGAAAAGCGAGCATGCTCGATAAAGCTCGCCAGCAACCAGACAAAGTAAAAATGGTTTTGGATAAGGTTAAAACAGATGGTCTTTTACCGACTATTGATGCAATTCGCTCAAAACTTGATCAACCTTTACCTCTTGGTTATTGCAATGCAGGTGTCGTACTTGAAAGCAGAGTAGAAGGATTTGAAATTGGTGATAGAGTAGTTTCAAATGGAAATCATGCTGAAGTTGTGATAGTACCTCAGAATCTATGTGCAAAAATTCCTGATGAGGTGGATGATGAATCTGCAGCGTTTACGGTTTTGGCCGCTATTGGTTTACAAGGAATTCGTCTTGTTTCACCTACTTTAGGTGAAACAGTGGTAGTTTCAGGTTTAGGCCTTATTGGTTTGATGACGGTACAAATGTTAAGAGCTAATGGATGCCGTGTTTTAGGAGTTGATTTTAATTCTGCACGCTGTGAGATGGCAAGGCAGTATGGTGCTGAAACAGTAGATCTTTCTAAGGGGGAAGATCCAATTTCTGTAGCTCAAGCTTTTTCTCGCGGCAGAGGTGTTGATGCAGTGATTGTAGCTGCTGCAACACAAAGTGATGAAGTTATGCATCAAGCGGCAGTAATGTGTCGTAAACGCGGACGAATTGTTTTAGTAGGAGTAGTTGGTTTAAATCTTCGTCGGGATGATTTTTTTAAGAAGGAAATAACTTTTCAGGTTTCTGCTTCTTATGGCCCTGGTCGATATGATTCTCTATATGAAGAGAAAGGTCAGGACTACCCGGTTGGATTTGTACGTTGGACAGAACAGCGAAATTTTGAGGCTGTTTTAGATATGATGGCGTCAGGTACACTTGATGTTAAACAATTAATTTCACACCGCTTTTCAATTGAAAATGTAGTTGAAGCTTATGGTTTGTTAGGAGAGCCGAATGCTCTGGGCATTTTACTTGAATACCCTAAGCAGGATGAAATTACTCTGAGAAAATCGGTTGTTACCATAAGTGATGATGATAATCATACTTATGCTAATACTAATATAGATCCAGTGGTTGGCTTTATTGGTGCAGGTAACTATGCATCTCGAACACTTATTCCTGCTTTTAAAGAAGCAGGAGCTAAGCTTGATACACTTGTTACTAGTGGCGGAATAAGTGGTATTCATCATGGACAAAAAGCTGGGTTTTTAACGGCTGCAACAGAGTTGGATGAGCTTTGGGAAAATAAGGAAATCAATACAGTAGCAATAGTAACGAGACATGATGCTCATGCATCTCAAGTACTTGCTGCGGTTGAAGCAGGCAAACATGTCTTTGTTGAAAAACCTTTAGCTTTAAAGTTGGCTGAAATAGACGCAATAGATAAAGCTTTTCAAAAGATAAATGAAAATCGCACTGAACCCCTGCGTTTAATGGTGGGCTTTAATCGCAGATTTGCTCCCCATGTAGTGAAGATGAAATCTTTACTTGAGAGTAAGCGTGAGCCAAAAGTAATTGTCATAACCGTAAATGCTGGCTCAATTCCTGGAGATCACTGGACTCAAGATCCTGAGGTAGGAGGAGGTCGAATAATTGGTGAAGGATGTCATTTTATTGATTTGATGCGTTTTCTAGTGGGGAATGTAATTATAAATTACCAGGCGATGATGATAGGGAATGTCCCTGGAGTTGAGGTTCGTGATGACAAGGTTACGATTAACCTCTCATTTTCAGATGGCTCAATTGGCTCCATTCATTATCTTGCTAATGGAGGAAAGGCATTTCCAAAAGAGCGTGTTGAAGTCTTTTGTGGTGATGCCGTACTTCAGATGGATAATTATCGCATATTACAGGGTTTTGGTTGGCCTGGTTTTAAGAAGATGAAATTGTTTAAACAGGATAAAGGCCAAAACACTTGTGCTAAAGCTTTTGTAGATGCGATTAAACAAGGAAAGCCTTCTCCAATTTCGTATAACGAAGTTATGGAAAGTTCCCGAATATCAATCGAAATAGCCGAGTCGTTACGTCACTCTTGATTAAGATACTTTTCTCTAAGTGGCTTAGGTATTGGCATACATTGCGTTATCTACGCTTTATCCAAATTTTTGGTCGCATACAGAAACTTTTTAGACGCCGAATTATTGATGACTCACCTGCAAGTTGTAGTTTGAGAATTACTAAAGGTAAATGGATATTACCTGCGCGACGTAATGCTAGTATGTTGGATCGTCGGATATTCTGTTTTTTAAACGAAACCTATGATATATCAAACAGTCTTGACTGGAATAACAGCAACTACACTAAACTTTGGCTATATAACCTTCATTATTTTGATGACTTAACTGCTGTAGCATCTGAACAACGTACTGAATGGCATCAAGAATTAATAGATTCCTGGATAAATGAGAACCAGGCAGCTAATGGCAATGGTTGGGAACCATATCCATCTTCACTGAGGATTGTAAACTGGATTAAATGGGCTCTGGCAGGGAATCAATTAAACGACAAAGTTATTCACTCTCTCATAGTCCAAGTACGATTTCTTACTGAAAATTTAGAAACTCATTTATTAGGAAATCATCTTTTTGCTAATACAAAGGCTCTATTATTTGCGGGACTTTTTTTTGATGGAAAAGAAGCAGAAAAATGGTATAGGCTTGGTCATATGATAGTAGAACGCGAGCTGCCTGAGCAAGTGCTAGCGGATGGTGGTAACTTTGAGTTGTCCACTATGTATCATATGATATTTCTCGAAGATGTATTGGACCTTATGAATATTCATAGTGCATACGATCATGTACAACCAAATGGTTTGGAGAAAATAATAACTCCAATGTTCAATTGGCTAAATACTATGTGCCATCCAGACGGAGAAATATCGTTTTTTAATGATGCCGCTATTGGAGTAACTCCACCAGTTCGAGAAATTAAGGATTACGGTTGTAGGCTTGGGTTATATGAACTATCAGATTGCAAGCAGGAAGGGATCAGTTTATTAACAGAGAGTGGTTATGCTCGTGTTCAGGCGGATGATGCAGTGGCATTAATTGATAGAGCAAAGGTAGGACCTGATTATCTGCCAGCTCATGCTCATGCTGATACACTCAGTTTTGAATTATCATTGTTTGGACAACGAGTGATAATAAATTCAGGTACTTCTGTTTATGGCGCTGGTACTAAACGGCAGCAGGAAAGAAGTACATCTGCTCATGCGACAGTTGAAATTGATGGGCTTAATTCTAGTGAAGTTTGGGGTGGCTTTCGTGTCGCGCGCCGTGCATGTGTTAATAAGCTTTTTGAAAATAAAACTGATGGTATGATACAAATAGGCGCATGTCATGATGGATATAAATGGCTACCAGGTAAACCAGAACATTGTCGGGAATGGATATTTGAAAAAAATAATATTGTTATCAAGGATGTAATAAAGGGAAAGAAAATTCATCAAGTAAAATCAATATTACCACTTCATCCTAATGTTGAAATAATATCTACTGAAGATAGTCAAGTGCTTTTGGATGTTATGGGAAATAAAGTAAAAATTAGTATTGAGGGAGATGGCAAGTTGCTTGTTGAAAACTCAAAATATCATCCCGGATTTGGTCTATCGCATCCTAATAAACATTTGGTTTATAGTTTTAATGCAGTACTGCCAAATAGTTTTTCAACAAGGATTAGCTGGTGAAGGTTTTAATAGTATTTGGTACCCGTCCTGAAGCTATCAAAATGGCTCCAGTAGTACGAGAGTT
>JAPHTF010000005.1 GCA_026197095.1 Gammaproteobacteria bacterium | reverse complement strand
TCATTATTTATTGTTAAAAGATTTAATTGCAATCTTTCGTTAGTAAATTACAGGAGATAACCAAAATGGACTACTGAAATAACCTAAGAATTTGCAATATAACGATTTAATTTTAACCTGATACCCAACCAAATTACTACTTTTTGAAGAGAATAAAAGCATGCGCAAACATCAATACATAATGATTTTCTTATATAGATAAGTGACATTTTTATTACACTCACAAAATTGTGCTCCACACACAGTAATATCCAATAAATTGAGTTAGGATATATCGATAAATAACGTGGCTTCCCCCGCCATATTTAAATAAAAATAATTCAGCCGTTAAAGTGAACGTAAAATGGATATAACTCGCTACCTGCCCTTTATGAACAAAGGGGAGAAATCATTTAAGAAATCATTTTTATTTAAAATTAAAGAAAAACTACCCCGTTTAAGCTTTGGCTTAAGCGTATTCATTGCGCTATTTGGTATTTTATTTCTCTTAATATTTCCTTATCTTTTTATAACTCTGCCCTTTGCTCTCTATGACACCGTTATACAGGCAAAAGAATTAAAAGACTGGATAGATGCCCTTATTCAATTAGCTTTAATTGGACTAGGAGGCGCATTTAGTTGGTCTATTTATCAATTAAAATTTAATTTACCCACCGGTCTCGATGTTACTCAAGAAAAATTTCCTCATTTATATAAACTCATTGAAGAGTTAAAAACTGAATTCAGCCAACCTAAGATCGATCGAATTATCATTAGAGATAAATACGAAATTCATGTTGTAAAAACGCCACGTACAGGAATGCCTTTTTTAAACCGCTCAACACTTATTATTGGTTTGCCCGTGTTACTCACAATGTCCCCCCTTTACTTTCGTGCATTGTTAGCACGCCGAATTGGACAACTTTCAACCAGGCATACCCCGGTTACCACCCGACTTTATTTTTTAAGTGATATCTGGATGCAGTTCGCTAATAGTAGTAAACATTCAAAAAATATCTTTGCAAAAGCACTTGGTTTTTATTTTCAAATCTACAGTCACCTTTACCAGATCTTCTTAACGCCTTTACTCCAGGAAGAAGAACTTGAAGCCGATAGCTATGGCATGGACATCGTTCATGAAAGTGACATGACAGAATGTATCGTCTATGAAGAAGTTGTCACACAATTTCTTAAGAACAAGTTCTGGCCAAAAATTTATCACATGGCAAAGCGCTCTAAAACGCCAGAGTTTTTACCCTATTCACAAATGACTAAAGTAGTAAAAGCGGGGATAACAGATGATGAAATTTCCACAACCATTCAGGCAGCCTTAAAGCTTGGTATGGATTCTCCTACTCCGATACCGTCAATAAGCAAACGACTTAACCACCTCGGCCGCGCCAAACCTTTACCCCCAAAACGCTTAACTAAAACAGCCGCTGAATATTATTTAGGCAATAGTTTGATAAAAATCATTCAATTATTTGATAAACGCTGGTTAACAAAATTAAAGAAGAAACTCTAAGCACCACTATTCAATAATAGTAACCGGCATGCCAACATCTATTTGGCCGTTCATTTCAGCGATAACATTTTGCCCAAAATATATTTTGTTATCGCGCTTGCGATAACTGATTAATGTTTTCGTTGGCTCTTCTTCTCTTTCTGCTGTTTCTATATTAATACTGGGAATTACGCAGCGGCTACAAGGTTTTACAATACGGCAGGTAATACTACCAATTTGTATTTTTTTCCATGAATCTTCTGCATAAGCTTCGCAACCTGCAACGACAAGATTGGGTCTGAAACGGCTCATCGGAACAGGAATCACTAAGCGTTGATTAAGATCATCTAACGACGCTTGAGAAATGAGTAATAAAGGAAAGCCATCACTAAAGGCTGTTTTATCACCTACCCTTGCATAATCTAAATCCACTTGCCGAAATTCATCCGCAGGAAAATAAACCAGGCGGCATTTCGTTGATAAAAACTGACTCAGCCAATGTGCCGCTTCATCACCGGCATCATAAGCCAGGCATTCATCTTTCCAGACTTTTACAGTATATGTTTGAGTTGCTAAAGGAACATCGACCTGAAGTTGAAGCATTGATTCTGCTGCCAGAGTCAAACCGGTTGCGTTAAGCTCTGGCTGGATGAGACACATCCTGGCAATTTTACGCTGCGTTAACATGACACCGTGTTCATCAACAACCATCCAACGGCGATCGTTTTTTAAACCAAACTCTTCAACATAGCTGGAATGTTGACTAATGCCACGACATGACTTAACGGGATAAATTGAAAGATGGCTTACTCTAATAGTCATTATTTTAAAGTACTAGTGATTTGATTCAGTCATTTTCTACAGAATAACATTCATGCAACAGTGACTGCATTTTTTCCAGTCCTTGTTCACGCGCAAACTCAACATTTCGCTCTGGAATAGATTCCGGATCAGGGTGATGCTTTAATGCAACTTCAACACTGGCTTCACGAATAAGATGAAACATGGGATAGGGAGAACGATTGGTGTAATTAGCGGCATCATTTTCGTCTGCTCCCTGAAAACAATAATCAGGATGAAAACTCGCAATTTGATATGTCGCTTCATAACCCTGAGCAACTAATAAATCTTCAGCTAAGGCTAAACAATCTAAAAATAAATTAAATTCATTTAAGTTTTCAGGAAATATAATAAGTGTTGTTTCTGTTCCTGCATGTTGGTCTAGCCAAACACACTCCTGAATAACCGCTTTAAGCAAACTATTGAATTCCGTTTCATGCACAACCTGATAGCGAATACTGCCCTTTTCTACTTCACGCCTGGCAAAGGGACAATAATTATGTGCCACGATAACAGACTCGACCCATTTTTTTGTTTGCGCAATAACACGCTGATCACCATTATTTTGATTAGGCATAAAATTTTAAATTGAAGTTAAAAAGGAAGTATAAACGATTATCCAAGTAAATGGATAACCTCACTCATTTCTTGTTTTGCCTGGGCAACAATCAGGGAAGGATTAAGACCTTCCAGATCTAATCGTTCAAATGCAGGAAGCTCTTTCAATGGCGGGGCATCCATTCTTCTTCCTCCAATCATTTCACAGTGTAACTGGGCAACCTGAATCACATCACAATAATCAGCAATTTTTACATCTCGATCCCAGTTCTCTGCATCCTGCACCACAGTAATCAGCTCATTTTCAAAGCCCCACTGTTTTAATAACATCGCACCGATATTAATTTTCAGATCTATTATTATTTTTTCTAATAAATCAGCGTTATCTTTTATCTCATTATGTTTATCAGCTCTGATTAGAATAGGCACAATACCAATATCATGTATGAGCCCTGCAAGAAAAGCCTGTTCCGGATCAAAACCCTTTATCTTTTTTGCAATAGCGCGGCTTAGGACGCCCACTCGTATGCTGTGGTGATAGTAAGTCTTCATTCGTTTTTTAATAAGAGGAGATGCAGGATGATATAAGTTTCTAATGGTCACACTCATCACTATCGCACGCATGGCACGCAAGCCAATGAGTTGCACTGCTCGTTTAATTGTTTGTACCGGCTGACTACTTGCATACATTGCACTGTTCGCAACTTGTACTGCACGTGCAGCTATCATAGGGTCTATTTGTATAATGTCTGCAATTTTTTGAATATCAAGCGTCTCGTCCTGTATCGATTGATTAATTTTTAATGCTACTTCCGGCATGCTGGGTAAATCTACTTCGTTGTGATTAAATTCCCTTTGAATCTCAGCAATAATGCCAGCTTCATCATCTGTTTCCTGGTAGTCACTAAAACTGATGCCACTCGCATTTTCTTTAGGTTTTATCGTTGCAATATAGCGCTCATACGTGTCTTCATTTAATGATAAAAAGCTCGCCGCTTTAAGGCAGCGTGCTTCCAATCCATGAGTATGAACTCTGAAAAGGGATTGTTTGGCTCGTTCAGTGCCACCTTTAATCACCTGAAGAACCTGCTCATTCGCAACCAGTTCTACCTCGCCATCAACCAGGTACAGATGCCGTTCCATATGCTCATCTGCAAAAAGTGATTCACCTTTTTTCAGAAATTCTGCCCGGGCATCCTTGGCCAGGTCAAGCAATGCCACGCTTCCCAATCCTTCAAGATCAGGTAACCCCAACAAGAATTTTAACAAACCAACATTTGAAAAAGCTTCGGCCATAAGATATTCGTCCAATACAACTTTTAAGGGTATACCTATATTATTGTTCTAATATTTCACTATTCTATATAAGAGATATTATAGCCTAGTCCGCTATATATCGCCGCTCAAGTTCCTCAATCTGATACCATATATCTGCAAAATACAACTGTTCTTCGATTTAATAGGATTAAATTGGGGGATATTAGTTCGGCCCAGTTTGAGTGGGGACGGTTTGTCAAAGTGACATAAAAAATTCAAGAGCTGATAACGCAAAAACATGAATAAAGTAGATGTCATCATTATTGGCGCAAGCGCTTCCGGCCTCATGTGCGCCATAGAAGCAGCTAAACGAGGTCGCCGTGTAGTCATTCTTGATCACGCTAATAAAGCTGGAAAGAAAATCCTGATGTCCGGTGGTGGTCGCTGTAACTTCACCAATTATGATGTCTCAAGTGAAAATTATATTTCACATAATGCGCATTTTGTTAAGTCGGCATTAAGCCGCTTTACTCAGTGGGATTTTATCGCCATGGTTGAGTCTTATAACATCGCCTATCATGAACGCGAACATGGCCAATTATTTTGTGATAACAGCTCAAAGGATATTCTTAATTTATTATTAGAAGAATGTAAAAAAGTTAAGGTAATGATACAGCTCAAAACTGACGTCCTTAATATTGAGAAAAAATCAGATCAACACTACCTTATTAAAACAAGTCATGATGACTTTCATTGCCAGTCATTAGTTATTGCCAGTGGCGGTTTATCTATACCTAAGATGGGAGCAAGTCCCTTTGGTTACAAAATCGCAGAACAATTTAATATTAAAGTATGGCCAACCTCGGCAGGGCTGGTTCCCTTTACCTTGCATAAACAGGATAAAGAGGTATTGTCAGATTTATCCGGTATCGCAATCGACAGTATTGTTAGCTCTAAGTCAAAAAGTTTTCGTGAAAATATTCTATTTACTCATCGTGGCTTAAGTGGTCCGGCTATTTTACAAATATCATCCTATTGGTCAGCAGGCGAAGCGATCGAAATTAACCTGCTCCCTAATATTGATTTGCTTGAAAATTTAACACTAGCAGCAAAACAGCAGCCTCAGATTAAACTCAAAACATTATTATATAAATTGTTACCTAAGCGTTTAATCAATGTATTTATTAAAGAAGAATTATTAGACAAAACTTTACAAGAAATTTCACACAAACAATTTCAGCATGTCTCATCAAACATTCAAAACTGGATGATTAAACCTAACGGCACAGAAGGTTACCGCACGGCTGAAGTCACTTTGGGTGGTGTTGACTGTGACGCATTGTCTTCAAAAACATTTGAATGTAAAGACGTCGCCGGTCTCTATTTTATCGGTGAAGTTATGGATATTAGCGGCTGGTTGGGCGGTTATAATTTTCAGTGGGCCTGGTCTTCCGGCTGGTGTGCGGGTCAATACGTTTAATTTATCCATTTCTGAGGGATAAAAATACGGTATAATTTACCTTCACTTTTCACTCTCAATTTACATGGTTATTCCCATTATGAAATGGTTCTTTAAATATTTTTTCAAAACACTCCGCATAATTATTGGTCCAATTATGTTATTCATCGATAAGATTACAACTCCCCGCGGCATTAAGCGACCTGCTGCAGAACAGGAAAAAATTGATCTTGAAGTTCGCAACCTGGCGCTTTATCAATTTAAAACGTGTCCTTTTTGCATAAAAGTGAAACGAAATAATAAACGTTTATCTTTAAACATCGAAACACGTGATGCGCAACATAATCCAACTTACCGTGAAGAATTATTAAAAGGCGGTGGACAAATTAAAGTGCCTTGTTTGAAGATAGTTGATGATAAAGGCAACGATCAATGGATGTATGAATCAGACGAAATTATGAAATATTTGCAAGACCGTTTTGCAGCTTAATAATGTCCGACGACAGTGATACCTTTACCGAACTGGAATCAGATCCCAAGTTACTTCTAAAACTTGCCCAGTACCGCATGCCATTCGGCAAGTATGCAAATCGATTACTCATCGATCTTCCTGAACCGTACGTTATCTGGTTTGCTAATAAAGGTTTTCCAAATGGGGAGCTTGGCAAAATGATGGCCATTGTGCATGAAGTAAAAGTGAATGGCCTGGAATATTTATTCGAGCCACTGCGAAAATAATTTCGCTATAAAAATATTAAATATTGAACCACAGAGGGCACGGAGGTAAATTTTCAGATTTGTATTAACAGATAAAATAACCAGTAACATAAAAAATCCGAAACTAAAAATTCTTTTCTCTGTGCCCTCTGTGGTTAAATGCTTTTTAAATTTAAGCCCGCGACATAAACTTTGCGTTAGTCGTATTCACTTTAATCTCTTCACCGGGTTCCAGGTATTCCGGAACCTGAATTTCTAATCCCGTTGCTAACCTGGCTGGTTTAGTTCTGCCCGTTGCTGTCGCACCTTTAATACCCGGCGCGGTTTCTGTAATGGTTAAAACAACAGACTGTGGTAACTCGATACCCAAAATCGCATCATCCATAATGAGAGCAAAAATACCTTCTAACCCTTCTGTTAAAAAACTTACTGAATCTTCAATCTCATCGCGATTCAATGTGTACTGACTATAGTCTTCTATATCCATGAAGGTATAAGCATCACCGTCAACATAAGAAAACTGAACCTGAGTCCGAACACAATCAGCTTCTTTGAGCATGTCATCGCCTTTATAAGACTCATCCATCTTTTGTCCCGTTTTTAAATTATTAAAACGGACTTTATAAATTGTGGATGCACCACGTGATGATGGGCTTTTAGCATCAACCTGTTTAACAGCGTATGGCTGGCCATCAATTTCAATAACCATTCCACTTTTTATTTCACTTGCTTTAGGCACAGTCTTATCCTGCATTTATAAAAACTATATTATAACCTCATAATATATTTCTGTATCTATATTTAATACTCACGTCACTTCTGGGAAAATATTGACTACAATGTCACTGTAGGGATGTTGGGGAAGTTGGGGAAGTTGGGAAACTATTAAAAAAATATTGCATCTAAAAATACATTGTCTGCTAGCAGCATAAACTTAATACAGAACATACAAATAAGAAATCATTATGAATAAGCATGTAAATAAAACTATTCAGTATTTTCTGACTGGAACACTAATTATTACTGGACTCATCGGGGTTTGTTGTTATTTTATGTATGGCATTGAGATAGCCATCATTTCTATATTCGGTGCGCTATTGGGATTTACTATTATTCATCTTGTTTTATTTTATATTTGGCTAAATAAATAAAACAATGAATAGCTTGCTCCTTACTGTGATGAACAGCGTTAATGATTATTTTGATAATAGATACAAAGCTTACAGGCTTCTAATTTACTGTTGAGTTGTTTTTTTATATCTTCAAATGCCTGGCTGTGACTTTGGCAATGAACATCATCAATCTCCCAGCATTGTTTAGACATATTACTGCGTCGAAGGCAATCGAACTCTTTACAATCAAAATATATGTAGCATGGTTCCACTTTTATAGCAGACATAAACGTTACCCTGTTTTAGTATCTATCTATCAGTATTTGAATTTATCATAATATGTGCATACATTTCGCCTGATACATTTTAAATCTCGCCCAGGCTAGTCAACACAAAGCGCGTTCATAAGGAAAGCCACCCTTTAAATAACATAGTAAAACACTATGGATTATAATATAATTAGATCTTCGAATATAGGCTGTTTTCATGTCATTTTCTCTTAACTCTATCCCTCTCAATATGTCGCTCTTCTCCTTAGGTGAATAATTTTTGTCTGTGGTGCCACCTACCCCGTTTAAAACAAAAACGACGATTCTGCATTTTAATCAGAACGCGGCTGATTTATTGAATCTTGAACAGCATTACCCTGCACTATTATCAGAACAAAACCCTTACCTGGCTTTACTCAAAGAAGTGATTAGCCGTACCGCCAGGTTAATCGCTCAGTGGTAAGCCGTGGGCACATGGCGTCATGAATACCGATAACATGTCTATTCTGGCTCTGACGCTTGATTATGGGCCATATGGTTTTTTAGAGCATTATCAGCCGGGCTATATTTGTAACCATTCTGATTATCAGGGACGTTATGCATTTGATCAGCAACCAAATATTGAATTGTTTAATTTAAGTTGCTTTGCACAAGCAATACTCCCTTAATCGATAAAATACTGAATAAAGCGGCTGAGCTGGCCAGGTAAGAACTTGAAGCCTATCAGACTATATTCATAAAACACTATTCTATGCTTATGCGCGAAAAATTAGGCTTAATTGAAAACTATGATGAAGACCAGCAACTACTCGAAGAGTTATTAAACCTGATGCAAATGGATAATGTGGACTACACAATTTTATTTCGTCGTTTATCTGACTTTGACATCTAAAGATGTAAACAATAATTCAAACATTCGTGATATATTTATGCAGCGTGAACATTTTGATCAATGGGCCACTAAATACCAAAGACGCTTAAGCAAAGAAACTGATAACGACAATCAACGTTCAATAAAAATGAAGCAGGTTAATCCTAAATATATTCTGCGCAACTACATGGCCGAAGTCGCTATCAAAAAAGCAGAAGAAAAAGATTATGCAGAAATTGACCGTTTATTTAACTTATTACAACATCCTTTTGATGAACAGACTGAGAACGAGCACTACGCCGATTTTCCACCACGATGGACAGAGGAAATATCAGTAAGCTGTTCATCATAATATTTGGAATTAAATAACATGAATACAAAAGAACTTATCAACCTGATTAAAACCAGTCCAACTGAAGTTGAATTTGATCAGGTTATTGCAGTTATTGAAAGTGATTATGATTATACGCCGACCCAATTTTATAATGGTCTCGGTGAAAATGAAGTTATTAGTGAAGCGGGTACAAATGAAGGCTCATGTAAAATTTTTGCTTTTGCTGATCTAAATGATTTAAATGAATCACAAACACTGAGTTGTTTTGGAAAGTATTATCGCCAGGATGTATTACTCAATTTAGGCGGCACCGATCATGCAAACATTAGAAATTTCATGAAGTATGGCTGGGAAGGTATTCACTTTGACAATCCGCCACTGACCTTAAAGTAATAAAGACTAAGCTTTCTTTATAATAATTCAGATTTCTCTTCAATAAATTGGTGAGGCTCCATCTCAACACCAATAAGCATCTTACCTAATAACTTCACTTTACCTTTATAGCGATATTCACCGGTACTGGTAAATTCAAACTGGTATTCACGGTAGAAAACCAGTCGACCTGAGCTATTTCGGCGTAAACGCACTTTACTGATTGAAACTGTTTCATCTAAAAACTCAAGCGAGACTTTTTTACAGGCTTCACGTGAATATGTGGTGGCAATTTCTTTTGCGCGAATACTATCAAGCCAGTATAAAAATGTTGATAGCAGAAAAACAAAGACAGTAAAGTCCGAGCCTGACATCATTAATCAATAAGCGGTTTGAAATATTTGGTGCCAAATTCAATAGCCTTTTCTAAAGGATAGATATCAATATTTTCATTGTCACCCTGCCATTTTTCAGCAGTGGCCTTGTCTTTTAAAAACACCATTTCCATACATAAACTTTCTGCCGCATGCGAGCCTGTCGATTGCCATTTAATCCCGATATAAATATCTTTAGATGGCTTTGCACTGATTACACCATTTGCATCCTGCTCAATTTCAACAGGCTCTTTTGTGACATGACAGTTAGAACTGATTTTTGTTGACACAGCAAAGACCGGCGCAATGGAGATAGCATCAAACGCGCACATTGCATACAGCTCTGCATTTTCAAGAGTAATGTGATGAGCCTTTTTTTCTATACTAAATGGATAAGCACCTGTAAGTGCTTTCGTTTCTTCATCCAGCACAACAAGGTCAGCTTTATTTAAGGCTTCAAGTTGTTGCTGCATATCAAGGTCATGTTCTTCGACTTCAAGCGCCTGGCCTTTATTTGCAAAATTGCGAAGAATATTTTGATGCAATGCTTTAAGTTCTGGTGAAAGTGAATCTTGTCTTGCTTTGAGTGGCAACAATGAATTTAATTTATTTAAGCCTGCTTCAATGTCCATCTTAAAACCCTCACTTTAATTTTTCCATTTCGTCATTTTTTGTATTCAGAAATAATAGATAGTAACGCTATACCATTTAAAAACGTATTACTACGTCTTAACCAGTTTTATCCTGGGTTACTGATTTTGATGAAGAAAGTATAGATATAATTTTGTCTGCAACATTGATCTGGATTAAGTTAATCCCTTAAATTTTTAAAATAGCGACTCGAGAGCATATAAACGACAATAAAAACGACCAAGTCAAGCATTGACCTGATGCTGACTTCTAAAAAAGGCGTTGTCCAGTTATTAACAAAATGCGCAGCCAATGAGGCGAGTATCATTGATAAAAATATAATCACTATTTAACCTTCATATACAACAGGTAATGTTAATGTAAAACAGGATCCCCTGCCTTCTTCACTCGTTACAGAGATATCACCGTTCAATATATTACTTAACTGCTTTGATATTGCCAACCCCAGACCTGTACCACCATATTGGCGTGTTGTTGAACTGTCTGCCTGGGTAAATTTTTCAAATAAATCACTCATATAGGTTTCAGGTATACCAAGACCTGAATCATTCACTTCAAAGATTATATATTTACCTCCATCGCTTTTACTCACATTTAGTGAAACGTTTCCCTGCCTGGTAAATTTTGCAGAATTGCTTAACAGGTTAAGTAAAATCTGGCGAATACGGATATTGTCAGAATACATCATACCAATCCCATGTATGCAGTGTATGCTAAACCTATTTTCATTTTTAGACATCAGCGGTTTCGATGATTCATCAATCTCGTCTAATAAGGCTTCAACATCAAATTCAACCGGGTTAACATTTAACTGTCCTTCTTCAATTTTTGATATATCAAGTATACTGTTTATCAAAGTCAATTGATGGCTAGCAGCGTGTTGTATTTTTTTCAGATCACTAACTATTTTTTTATTCCCCTCTTCGAGTGCATCCTCTTCGAGTAATTCGCTATAACCGACAATGATATTTAACGGTGTGCGTAATTCATGACTCATGTTAGCGAGAAAAACATCTTTTGCTTTATTTAATGCCAGCGCTTCATCTCGCAACTTGGCAAGCTCCTCGGTTCTTTCGACTACGCGGTCTTCAAGTAAATGACGTGACTCCTCAAGTTCTGACATGACAGTATTTACATTGCGTACTTGTTGCTCTGATAAACGCACAACAATGATTGCAACTAAAACACCAAAAATTAGCGCACTTCCACCAAGAATATATATCGCTGTTTTTGCTTCATTGTATGAGTTTTCAGCATCCATCACGGCTTTATTACTTGCATCCTTTTGTAGCTTAACCATCTGTGAAACTTTCTTCATCACCACTTCCTGAGGAGAAAGAGATTTCGATATTAATTCCGCCGTTATTTCTTTATCTTGATGGTAAATACTATCTTCAATTATTTGTAGTTGAGCCTGATGTGCAACTCTCATGGCAGCTTGTATTTCCTCAAATAATAATGCTTCTTCCGTATTTAACTGCATATTTGCGAATTTATTTCTCGCCGCAACAACATTGTTTTCATATGCATTAAAGTTTGTTGCCTCTGCGTCGCGCTCAAAAGGATCAATCAATAATAAGATGGTACGTAATCTGACCTGGCGTTCATAAAGACCATTTCGCATTACTTCCATTAATTCTGTTTTAATATTATGTTCTTTGGTAATGACATCGAGTTTCGATTGCATAATATTCATGCGACTTAAATCGAAGAGAATCATCACCAACGATAACGTCAGTACAACCACAAAACTAATGGCGATTTTTTTGGATGGTTTTGAGATTTTCATGGTGTCATCAGTCTAGCAATTCTTTTTATACTTATAAGGTATAGATCGGCCGTTATCTGCCTTTCTTGATCTACTTGACAAAAATAACAACCCTTCTATAATTCGAAATATGTCGAACTATAGAATATTAGAACCAAACGAGCTGGCAGAGTCATTCAAAGCACTCTCAAACCCAAACAGGTTATTGATTTTTCAACGTTTATTAAGCTGTTGTGAACCCGGAACCGTTTGCTCTGCTGATACTGTAAATGGCTTTTGTGTGGGTGAATTAGGTGAAGATTTGGCAGTCGCTCCCTCAACCCTGTCCCACCACATAAAAGAACTGCAACGTGCAGGGTTAATTAAAACCCAGCGTCGCGGCAAAAATATCGAGTGTTTTGTCGATGCCGATAAAGTCGGCATTTTAAAAGAATTTTTTAGCGGTTATGCATTAAATTCAGAACCGGAAAATTAGAACGAGGAAATAATTATGTCTGAACAATCATCATGCTGTGCACCGGGTTGTTGTGGTGACGAAGCCGTATCACAAACACACAAAGAAAATGACGAGATCCGTAATAAAGTCAGAGAAACATATGCAAAAGTCGCTGAGGCAAGTAGTAACAGTAAATCAACAGGTATTGAAGCGAGTTGTTGCGGAGTATCCGATGATGTCGACATCAATACTTTA
The DNA here is from genome assembly GCA_026197095.1 of Gammaproteobacteria bacterium. Lineage (GTDB taxonomy): Bacteria > Pseudomonadota > Gammaproteobacteria > UBA6429 > Thiohalophilaceae > JAGLTQ01. The sequence continues at coordinate 995 of JAPHTF010000005.1, read as the reverse complement.
AACTCATTACGTCTCGGTTACTCAAATGATGACCTTAAAAATGTTCCTGAGGGTGCGGATATGGGTTTAGGTTGTGGAAACCCTCGTGCCATTGCCGGATTAGCTATCGGGGAAACCGTTGTTGATCTTGGCAGTGGTGGTGGATTTGATGCCTTTTTAGCTGCGCGCGAAGTGGGTGAAAGTGGAAAAGTCATAGGTGTCGATATGACACCCAGCATGATCAGTAAAGCACGTAATAACGCAGAAAAAGCAAAATTTGAAAGCGTTGAATTCCGCCTGGGTGAAATTGAAAACCTTCCTATTGCAGACAATACTGCCGATGTCATCATTTCAAACTGCGTCATTAATCTCTCGCCCAATAAAGCCAGGGTATTTGAAGAAGCATTTAGAATATTAAAATCAGGTGGACGATTAGCTATTTCAGATGTTGTAGCGAGTTGTGAACTACCCGAAGAAATGAAAAATGATCTGGAACTTTATTCTGGCTGTATGTCAGGTGCTTCCATCATTCATGAATTAGAATCTTTCATGGCTACTGCAGGTTTCAATGATATTAAAATTACACCAAAAGATGAATCAAAAGACTTTATTAAAGACTGGGCACCCGGAAGAAATATAACAGAGTATGTTGTATCAGCACATATTGAGGCCGTTAAACCTTAACTTTTGCTACTCAGTCATGCAACTCAAAATTGTTCAACCGGAACAGGACGGTTCAGAAACTCATCTGGGCCGTCCCATTTTGGCTATAACATATCCACCTTTATCACTATACAACAACCATAAGCACCCTACTTACATACAATAAAATCCCTATTTGGATTCATTCTTGCGTCATTACTTTTAACGCAATCATCCTATATAATCCTCTTCCTTATTTGAGAGGCATCGCGAACACTACTCGCCAACATTCAAATAGTTTGATCCAATCTTTTCAATTAGATAATAGTAGGTAATTGGCGTGTCTTTATTTGATTTTGTTCCCGGCCAGCGTT
>JAPHTF010000195.1 GCA_026197095.1 Gammaproteobacteria bacterium | reverse complement strand
TTGTTGATAAATTGATTGAGGTGGCACAGCGCCCTGATACTCACCGATATTCACTATCTCGTGGTATTCCTCGTCTACGTCGAGCGATAGCAAATTGGTATAAATCTCGTTATGACGTTGATTTAGATCCTGAAACAGAAGCAATTGTTACCATTGGATCTAAAGAAGGTTTGGCGCATCTCGCGATGGCAACAGTCGGGCCGGGTGATGCCGTTTTAGTTCCAAACCCTTCTTATCCGATTCATCCTTATGGATTTGTTATTGCGGGTGCAGATATTCGCCATGTTCCAATGGTGCCAGAAAGTGATTTTTTTGAAGAATTAGAAAAAGCGATTAAAGATTCCTGGCCTAAGCCTAAAATGCTGATTCTTAATTTCCCGGGAAATCCAACAACCCAGTGTGTGGAACTCGATTTTTTTGAAAAAGTAGTGGAAATTGCTCGTGAACATGAAATATGGGTTGTTCATGATATCGCCTATGCCGATATTGTTTTTGATGGTTACAAAGCACCTTCTATTTTACAAGTTGAAGGGGCCAAAGAAGTTGCGGTTGAATTCTATTCACTTTCAAAAAGCTACAATATGCCAGGTTGGCGTGTAGGCTTTATGGTCGGTAATTCAATATTGGTTGCTGCTTTAGCTCGTATGAAGTCTTATCTTGATTATGGCATGTTTACGCCGATTCAAGTTGCGGCAATTGCAGCTTTAGAAGGTCCCCAAGAATGCGTTAAAGAAATTAGTGACATGTATCAAAGTCGCCGAGACGTACTTTGTGAAGGATTAAATGCACTAGGCTGGAAAGTTGAAAAGCCAAAGGCAACCATGTTTGTCTGGGCACCCATCCCAGAACAGTTTAAAGAAATGGGTTCGTTAGAATTTTCAAAATTATTATTGAAAGAAGCTAAAGTCGCAGTATCACCAGGTATTGGATTTGGTGAATATGGTGATGGTCATGTCCGCTTTGGCTTAATTGAAAACGAACATCGTACTCGTCAAGCAATACGTGGTATTCGTGACATGTTTAAGAAACATAAAATAGAAGCAGGGGAATAAATAAAGTGGATCCGGTTAAAGTTGGTGTGCTGGGCTTAGGTACTGTCGGTGGCGGTACGGTCAATGTTTTACAACGTAATGCAGAAGAAATTGCGCGACGTGCAGGTCGTGGCATTGTTGTTAGTCATGCAGCAGCGCGTGATTTAAATAAACCACGAATTTGTTCGACTGATGGTATTACCTTAACAGCGGATCCAAAAGAAGTTGTTGAAGATCCTGATGTTGCAATTGTTGTTGAGCTCATTGGTGGTGATACGCTTGCATTGGATTTGGTTATGCGTGCGATTGAAAATGGTAAACACGTTGTTACTGCAAACAAAGCATTAATTGCAAAACACGGAAATGAAATTTTTGCTGCTGCTCAAGCTAAAGGTGTCATTGTTGCATTTGAAGCTGCGGTAGCGGGTGGTATACCCATTATTAAAGCCATTCGTGAAGGTCTGGCGGGAAACCGCATAGAGTGGTTAGCCGGTATTATTAATGGTACGGGTAACTTTATTCTTACAGAAATGCGCGACAAAGGGCGTGACTTTGAAGATGTATTAAAAGAAGCACAAGAGCTGGGTTACGCAGAAGCAGATCCTACCTTTGATGTTGAAGGGATTGATGCCGCGCATAAACTCACTATCCTTGCTTCAATTGCATTTGGTATTCCATTGCAATTTGATGCAGCCTTTACTGAAGGCATTACTAAGATCACTCGTGAAGATGTGACTTATGCAGAAGAACTTGGTTATCGCATAAAACATCTTGGTATTTCTCGTCGCACAGACAAAGGTGTTGAATTAAGAGTACATCCAACATTAATTCCTGAACGTCGTTTAATTGCGAATGTTGATGGAGTGATGAATGCAGTGCTTGTTAAAGGTGATGCAGTTGGCCCAACCTTATATTATGGCGCAGGCGCAGGTGATGAACCGACAGCGTCAGCAGTTGTTGCAGATGTAGTTGATGTTGTACGGGTATTAACATCTGATCCTGAGAATCGTGTCCCTCATTTAGCCTTCCAACCGGATAGCTTATCTGATTTGCCAATATTAAAAATGGAAGATGTTGAAACGGCATATTATTTACGTATGCAGGCAAAAGATGAACCGGGTGTATTAGCCGATGTCACCCGTATCCTCGGTGATAAGGGAATCAGTATTGAAGCCATTATCCAGAAAGAGCCTGAAGATAACACAACGGAAGCGAGTGTTATTATGCTGACGCATAAAGTCGTAGAGAAACAAATGAATGAAGCGATTAAACAAATTGAGTCATTAAAAACGATTAGCGGTGAAGTGATCCGTATTCGTATGGAAAGCCTCGAGGCTAGTTAAGTTATGTAATTTATCGCAAAGGTCGTTGAGACGCAAAGTTCGCAAAGAGAGATTAAAAAATAAAATTCTTAGCGTACTCTGTGCCTTTGCGACCTTTGCGTTAAATATTAAGTTTATTTTTAAGGAGCATATAATGCCATTTCGTAATCGTTATACAGGCTTAATTAATAATTACCGTGACCGCTTACCGGTACATGATGATACACGCATCATCAGCCTGGGCGAAGGCAATACCCCGTTGATTCGACTGAATAATATTCCAGCTACACTGGGGAAAGATGTTGATATCTATATTAAGTATGAAGGTTTAAATCCTACTGGATCATTTAAAGATCGTGGCATGACTATGGCTGTTACGAAAGCGGTTGAAGAAGGTAGTAAAGCCATTATTTGTGCTTCAACAGGCAACACTTCTGCAGCGGCGGCTGCTTATGCTGCTCGTGCAGGTATTACTGCTTTTGTATTAATTCCTGAAGGTAAAATTGCGTTAGGTAAACTTGCGCAAGCGATGATGCACGGAGCTGTTGTTATCCAGATTAAAGGCAACTTTGATGATGGCATGGAACTGGTTAAACAAGTTGGTAAAGATGCACCGGTTACAATTGTAAACTCAATTAACCCTTATCGTTTACAAGGCCAGAAAACAGCCGCTTTTGAAATTGTTGAAGAATTAGGTTGTGCACCTGATTACCATTGTATACCCGTTGGTAATGCGGGCAATATTACTGCTCATTGGATGGGTTACAGTGAATATCATGAAAATGGTATTGCAAATAGTCGTCCTAAGATGGTGGGTTATCAAGCGGCGGGTTCTGCACCATTTATGCGTGGTGAGATGGTAGATAATCCAGATACTGTTGCCACAGCAATTCGTATCGGTCATCCACAAAGCTGGGATAAAGCCTGGGTAGTTAAAGAAGAATCACAAGGCTGGTTTGATGAATGTACTGACGAAGTGATTCTTGCAGCACAAAAATTATTAGCTGAAAAAGAAGGTATTTTCTGTGAACCCGCATCAGCGACTTCTTTAGCCGGCGCGATGATGGATATTCAATCAGGTAAAATTCCAGAAGGTAGCAAGATTGTATGTACCTTAACTGGACATGGCCTGAAAGATCCCGATACAGCAATAGCACAAAGTACACGTCCACTAATAAATGTTCCAGCGACCCTGGAAGATGTGCGTAAAGCCATTATGGACAACATGTAAAAAAATTCCTGACGTCTCATCTGGACGGCGTTTAAATCGAAATTTAAAAATACTCATTGGCTTATTGCCAACTCTGTTTTTAAAATTCGTTTTTGCCTTGCCAGATAAGACGTCAAAAATTTTATTAGCACCCATTATTTAGAATAAACTCGTCATTGCGAAGGAACAAAGTGACTGTGCAATCTCATAATGAATACCCTGTTTCTTGAGATTGCCGTGCCCGATAAAGCTGGGCTCGCAATGACAGCGCCTTTTTTTATCATAAGAGACTATTATCGTGCCCAGTGATTCTACACTGACACTTTTTATCCCCGATTTGTTTGGCTTTGAGTCAACATTTTCCCAGTTATCTGCAGAAGAAATGTCTTCTTTACCTGAAACACGATTCCCCATTTTAGAAAAATGGCTTTCTCGTGGCCTTATAGATAAATCATCAGGATCAAATGATGTTGTATTTTCAGAGTTTGGTTTGAGCTTTGATAGCAATAGTGAACAAAAAAAAGATAAACCTTATGCAGCTTTATCATTGCTTGCGGAAAAAAATCCTGAGGTAAATATTGCTGATTTTTACTGGCTCCGAGCGGATCCGGTGTATATGCAAGCTGATCGTGACACGGTATTACTGACAGCGCATGAAGAGCTGGTTTTAACGCAGCTAGAAGCAGATAAATTAGTTGAGAAAATCAATTCACACTTTATTGACGAACCCTGGACGCTGTATAGTTTTGGGCCTCATCGATGGTATTTAGCTTTAGATAAGCCTGCGGACTTAATGACATATCCAATCGCGCAGGCAAAAGGAAAAAATGTAAACCACTTCATGGCAACGGGTGACGATGCGCATTATTGGTTAACGATTACAAATGAAATTCAAATGCTATTACACGGTTCAAATGTTAATTTTGAACGCGAATCACGCAATATGTTGACAGCAAATAGTGTTTGGCTTTGGGGTGGTGGATATTTACCGGATATTAATAATACTAATATCATTCATGATAAAGTCATTACTGAAAATATTCTATTCTCAGGCATTGCGCAGCACTGTGGCCTGGATGTTTTACCATTAAATGAGAAATTCTCAAACCATATTCAAACAGGTAATAATTTTATTGTGTTAGATATGTTGTCAGAACATATTCAAAACAGTGATCTATATAGATTCATGCAAACATTAAATGAAATAGAAACGAAATTTTTGAAATGTTGTGATGAACTTTTGTTAAGTAAAAAAATCAATAAAATTGTTTTATTGGCCGATGATGGAACACGTATAACCGCAACTAAAAAATACTTAAGCCGATGGTGGAAACGAGTCAAACCTTATGTGGCTTATAAAAATGCATAAATCAATTAAACGCATCTCAAGCACAGAAAAAGAAATCCCCGGTTTTTCATCAGTTTTAAATAAAGTATATGTGAACCGTCATGTACAGTCTGAAAGTGAACTGGATTATTCAATTAGTAAACTTTTACCTTTCGAAAAGTTAAAAGGTATTTCTGAAGCAGCGTCATTAATGAGTGATGCGATTAAAAATAATTCAAAGATTGTTATTGTTGGTGATTTTGATGTTGATGGCGCAACAAGTACCACTGTTGCCGTAAAAGCATTACACAGTATGGGCGCTAAGGAAGTTGAGTTCCTTGTTCCTAACCGTTTTGAGTATGGTTACGGTTTAACACCTGAAATTGTTCAGGTGGCTATTGATAGATTCAATCCTGATATCATCATTACCGTTGATAATGGCATTTCAAGTATTGAAGGTGTTAAGGCAGCTAAAGCACACAACTTAAAAGTTATTGTCACTGATCATCATTTGCCGGCAAAAACGTTACCTGAGGCAGATGCAATCGTTAATCCAAACCAGCCTGGCGATGAGTTCCCCAGTAAAATGCTAGCCGGTGTGGGGGTTATTTTTTATACCATGCTTGCATTGCGTTCCTTGTTAAGAGAACAGGGTTGGTTTAAAGAACAAAATATCTCAGAGCCAAACCTTGCTGAGTTATTAGATTTAGTCGCACTGGGTACTGTCGCCGATGTTGTGCCACTTGATTACAACAATCGCATTCTTGTTTCACAAGGTTTAGCGCGAATACGATCAGGACACGTCAGCACAGGTATTAAAGCATTAATTGATATTACTGGCCGGGACATGGAACGCTTAATAGCCAGTGATTTCGGATTTGCAATAGCTCCAAGGTTAAATGCTGCAGGACGCCTGGATGATATGTCAATAGGGATTAACTGTTTATTAAGTGATGACATCGCCGCTGCACATAAAATGGCACAGCAGCTTGATGAGATTAATTATGCCCGGCGCGATATTGAAGCTGACATGAAACAACAAGCGATGAAGTTGTTAGATGATATGAGTCTGGATGATAGTGATAACTTGCCTTTTGGTTTATGTTTATTTGATCAAGGTTTTCATGAAGGTGTTGTTGGCATAATTGCCTCTCGAATTAAAGATCGCTGGAATCGGCCAGTTATTGTATTTGCTAAAACTGATGATAATAGTCTGAAAGGCTCAGGACGTTCTATTAAAGGCTTACATATTCGTGATGCACTCGATAGTGTGGCAAGTACTCATCCTCAACTTATTACAAAATTTGGTGGGCATGCCATGGCCGCCGGATTAACGATTGCTGAGGCTGATTATGCGTTGTTTACAAAAGCTTTTGATGAAGAAGTGCGACGCCATCTCTGTGAAGATGATTTACATGGCGTTGTCGTGAGTGATGGTGAATTATTAGAATCTGAATTGACCATGCAAACAGCAGAAGAACTCCGTTATGCGGGCCCCTGGGGACAAAATTTTCAGGAGCCTGTTTTTGATGGTGTGTTTAATATTGTCAATAAACGGATTGTAGGTGAAAAGCATTTAAAATTATCACTGCAACCTGAAGGGTCAATTTTAGAGATTGATGCGATTGCATTTAATACGACCGATGAAAACTGGTCGCTCGAACAGAAACAAGCAAAAGTAGCATATCGACTGGATGTCAATGTGTTTCGGGGAAAGCAAAGTCTTCAGCTCATGGTTGAACACATTGAACCTTGTTAGATGGTTCGGATAATATATTAAGATTATATTTTTAGAGTGGCGTCGGACTGAAGTCCTGCCTACATAAAACCTGAAATTAGACTGTAGGTCAGGCTCATCGTGCCCCGTATTAAAAATATTTTGTTGGCGGGTATCAGCCTGACGACTCAGCAAAATCTCATTTCGAATGCCTGTTTATCACAGATTATTGGCTTGTGGCTTGCTGAAAAGAGTGTTTTGTTTGAGCTCAGGTACTGAGCTGAGGTATGATAGCGCCTTTATTTTTATGGATTTCAATATGTTGGAAATCAATCCAATCAAAACTCG
>JAPHTF010000023.1 GCA_026197095.1 Gammaproteobacteria bacterium | reverse complement strand
TATCGATGAACTTGATTCGAGTCTGGCTGATGCTACAGAGTTACTTGAGTTAGCGGCAGAAGAAGAAGATCAGGATACTGTAAATTCTGTTGATTCTGAGCTTGACGAAAAAGAAAAATCCCTCGAGCAACTCGAATTTCAACGCATGTTTTCGGGTCAAATGGATGCGAATAATGCGTTCCTTGATATTCAAGCCGGTTCCGGTGGTACAGAAGCGCAAGACTGGGCAGAAATGCTATTACGTATGTATCTGCGTTGGGGTGAAAGTAATGGTTTTACCACTGAGCTTATTGAAGCCTCAGCAGGCGAGGTGGCCGGAATTAAAAGTGCCACGATTAAGTTTACCGGTGAGTATGCCTTTGGCTGGTTACGCACAGAAACAGGTGTACATCGTTTAGTTCGCAAATCACCTTTTGATTCTGGCAATCGCCGACACACATCGTTTTCTTCAGTTTTTGTTTCACCAGAAGTGGATGACAATATTGATATAGAAATTAACCCGTCTGATTTACGTGTGGATACCTATCGAGCCAGTGGAGCAGGCGGTCAGCATGTTAATAAAACGGACTCTGCTGTTCGCTTAACCCATGAACCCACAGGTATCGTGGTACAGTGCCAAAGCGGACGTTCACAACATCAGAATAAAGATAATGCGATGAAGCAGCTTAAATCCAAGCTTTATGAATTTGAGCTACAGAAACAAAATGCGGAAAAACAAGCGCTGGAAGATAACAAGACGGATATAGGTTGGGGCAGTCAGATCCGGTCTTATGTTTTAGATCAGTCGCGGATTAAAGATTTACGCACTAATGTTGAAAGCAGTAATACGCAAGCAGTGCTTGATGGTGGATTAAATATCTTTATTGAAGCCAGCCTGAAAAGTGGTTTATAGATAATAAGAGATTTAACGCAAAGTTCGCAAAGGCGCAGAGGGCGCAAAGTTTTATAAATAGTAGAGCAGTTTATTAATAATATACTAATTATTTAATCAGCTACAAATTTTTACCAAGCTTAAAGAACAATAAGATTTTCTTTGCGTTCTCTGCGTTCTCTGCGTCTTTGCGAACTTTGCGTTAAATATTAATAATTGAGAAGTGAATATGAACGATAAAACTGAACAACAACCTGTAGATGAAAACAAGCTGATCGCAGAGCGCCGCCAAAAACTTGCAGGCATGCGTGAAGCTAATGGTGTGACATTCCCAAATGACTTTCGTCGCAATGTAATGGCAGGTGAATTACATGCTGAATACGCAGAAAAGACAAAAGAAGAACTCGCAGAATTAAATCTTCGTGTCAGTGTTGCCGGCCGTATGATGCTCAAGCGGGTTATGGGTAAAGCAAGTTTTGCCACTGTACAGGATATGTCAGGTCGTATTCAATTTTATGTTGCTCGTGATGATTTACCTGAAGGTGTTTACAACGAACAATTTAAAAAATGGGATATTGGTGACATCATTGGTGGTGAAGGTGTTTTGATGAAAACCAACCAGGGTGAGCTTTCTATAAAGTTAGATAATATTCGCATGCTGACCAAATCATTAAGACCTTTGCCTGAAAAATTTAAAGGCGTAACCGATCAGGAAACGCGCTATCGTCAGCGTTATCTTGATTTAATTATGAATGAAGAATCGCGTGATACTTTTATTATGCGCTCAAAAATCATTGGGCATATTCGTGAGTTTTTAACGGCTAAAAATTTTTTGGAAGTTGAAACGCCGATGATGCAAGTTATTCCAGGCGGTGCTACGGCTCGACCTTTTTCTACCTATCATAATGCATTAGATATGGATTTATTTTTGCGTATCGCACCAGAGTTATATTTAAAACGTCTGGTCGTGGGTGGTTTTGAGCGTGTATTTGAAATTAATCGTAACTTTCGTAATGAAGGTTTATCTACTCGTCATAATCCTGAATTTACCATGATCGAATTTTATGAAGCATATGCAGATTACAAAGATTTGATGGATATTACTGAAGAGATGTTACGTTCAATCGCAGAGAACGTAGTTGGAAAAACGTTAGTACCCTATCAAGGTGATGTTTACGATTTTGCTAAACCCTTTGATCGCATGACTATCAAAGAATCTATACTTCATTTTAACGATGATATTACTGAAGCTGAATTGGATGATGAAACAAAAGCACGTGCTATTGCGGTACGCTTAGGCATTCCACTTAAAGATGGATATGGTTTAGGTAAAGTTCAAATAGAAATTTTTGAAAAAACCGTTGAACATCGTTTAATGAATCCAACCTTTATTACCGCATACCCAACTGAAGTTTCTCCACTTGCTCGTCGTAATGATGACGATCCGTTTGTCACGGATCGATTTGAATTTTTTGTCGGTGGTCGTGAAATTGCTAACGGTTTTTCTGAGCTTAATGATGCAGAAGATCAGGCTGAACGTTTTAAAGCCCAGGTTGAAGAAAAAGAAGCCGGTGATGATGAAGCGATGTTCTTTGATGAAGATTACATCACGGCATTGGAACATGGTATGCCACCAACAGCAGGTGAGGGTATTGGTATTGATCGCTTGGTGATGTTATTTACTGATGCACCTTCAATACGCGATGTTCTTCTTTTCCCTCATATGCGCCCTGAAGCTTAACGGCAGTTAATCTGAGGAAGTGCCCTTGGGGTGCGGCCAGAATCTTAATCGAAGATTAAGGTTGGGTCATACTCGACAAACCTCAGTGAGGTTTATAAGCGCGCCCGGAAGCCTAAGTAGATTATTTAGGTATAAACAAAAAAGCATCCTTAAAGGATGCTTTTTTGTTTTATTTATAAAATATTATTTTAAGCTAAAGCAGCTCGTGCTGCTTCAATATTGGCATTCGTTTCATCCATATCAACCACGCTGACATCGGCTTGAAGACCTAATTTTCCAAATGCCGGAACGGTGTTCCAGTCCACGGTAGTATGACGATGATCTGTATCAATCAGGCTTTGCAGATTAGCAACAATGACAATATCAACATAATCCGGGCCATTTGCTGAGTCACGAGTGAGATCTTCATGTTCTTCAGCCACTGCAATTAATTCAGCAGGGAAATTCCACTTACGTAAAATTTCTGCACCGATGGCTGTATGTACGCTGTTAATAATTCGATCAAGAGAGGCTTCGTCATCGAGTAAATCTGGATAATCTTCTGCCCGGCTAAGAATAGGAAGTGCACCAATATCATGGACTAACCCTGCTAGCATGGCCTGCTCAGGCTGAAGTTTTGTAAATTGACTGGCCAGGGCGTGCGAGATAGCAGCAACTTCAGTTGAATGTTCCCATATTTTACGTAAACGTTTGTCTGTCACGTCAGAGGTCGCCTGGAACATTTGCTCCATTACCATGCTGGTGACAAGATTGCGTATCATGTTACTACCCATGCGGGTAACGGCCGCTTCTACCGTTTCTATTGCACGATTTGCCCGGAGCAAAGGACTGTTTGATACCTGAATCATACGAGCGGAAAGTGCCGCATCACTGGTGATAATTTTTGCTACATCAATGAGGGAAGAATCTTCATCTTCTAATGTGTCTCTTACCTTGAGGGCAACTTCAGGAAGTGTTGGGAGAACAAGCTTGTCATTCTCAAGATCCTCTAGTAATTGGTCGAGGAATTTTTCTTCTGCAGCAGCATCCATTTTTGTTTCCTTGTTATATTGTTATAGGATTATTATCGACATTATTTAGAAAATATTAAGTTTTATTTGCTTTTTTTTCATCTTGATCAAGACTGTATGGCAAATCGATAAGCTGAATTGTGTGGATTGTGGAGTCATCATTTGATCCAATATGCAGTACTTCATTTTCAGCTTTTTCAATTTGTAAAACGGCTAATATTTCAACACTTTTATCATTTGACCAGCTTGCGCTAACTATTTGACCGGCTTTTTCCTCATTCTCACTCTCAGTTAAAATTGACTGGCCTGGAATTGGGAGCGTGTCAGTCTCGACTGAGCCTATAAAAAGGCGGCGTTTGAGTTTGCCTAAGTAATGCATTCGGGCGACAACTTCTTGCCCCGGATAACAGCCTTTTGTGAAACTAAGGCTGTTAATTGCCTGAAGATTAACCATTTGTGGCACAAATGCCTCTACTGTTTCAGCAACAATTTCAGGGATACCGGCACGAATTGTGAGTAAATTCCAGCTATTTTCGCCAACTGCGACTGCATCGTTCTGCAGTTTTTGCCATAGCACTTTTACTTTTTCAACGGGGCCATGAACCTCATAACAAGGTAAAGTGCCTGGTAATTTGATGATAGTCATCTCATCTTCAGTCAATGATTCATCCGTGTTTTCAGGCAGGGCAGTAAATATTGTAGTGAGTTTATTGCTGCTATTAGTTCCCGCAATACCGATGCGAGCGAATTTATCGCTGCTGTCTGTAAGTTCAACTTTGCTACGCATAACGAACATGCGTAAGCGTTTTAGGGTTGCTTCTAAAATATCGGAGTGCAATTTTAAGAAGTAATGCCCATCTCGCATAAAGATTCTGAAGCTTGCCAATATGCGACCTTTGGGGCTACAGTAAGCGCTTAGTTGGCCCAGTTCATCAGTGACGAGTTTAATATCATTTGTCAGCTGCCCTTGAAGAAACTCAACAACGTCATCCCCGCTTGCTTCGATTAATGCGTAGTAACTTAGATCAGCAATAATGAGACCTGAATAAGCATTTTGTTCTTTACCAATCGAATGACCAAAACTCTTAACGCGGTTATTATCTAATTGTGCATTATTTGATAAGAGAAATTTTTCCCACTCGTTATTCATATTAAACCCATGATATTTATAATTTGAAAATTGTTACTGTTTGCTGTATCTATAGCATTAATAATTATGCTATAGATAAATTACATACGATAAGTGTGTGATGAATTATACCGTATGGTGATAAATCTTAAAATAAACTAATCTAAGCATATGTTAAGTATATTAGCATAATAGAAGAATAAAGAAGTTACCTGGTTTCTAATTCAATAACCTTAGGCTTTGTATGAAAAGTAAAGATAATCGGCCAAAGTATTTAAATTTATTTAAAATCCATTTACCTATTACGGGTATCGCTTCTATTAATCATCGATTAAGCGGTTTAATTTTGTTCCTTTTTATACCCGTTAGCTTGTATCTTTTTCAACTTTCTTTATCCGGTGACGCTGGTTTTAATCAAGCGCTGTTGTTTTTGTCATCTCCGTGGATAAAGCTGGGACTCGTTTTATTAACCTGGTCTTTTATACATCATTTATTTGCAGGTTTCCGCTTTTTACTTATCGATCAAAACATTGGTGTATCATTATCTGTTGCACGCAAGTCCGCATGGTTCGTTGTATTCACGGCAGTGATTGCCACACTCATTATTAGTGGAGTGTGGATTCTATGAGCTTACATGCGCAAGGCATGCGTGCCTGGTTATTACAAAGACTCACCGCTATCTATATTGCTATTTATTCACTCGCCATCATCGTCTGGGTTATATTTAATGTTCCTGTAAATTATACGAGTTGGTATGCGCTCTTTTCTCATCCCCTTCTTATCATCGCAACAGTCATTTTTTATCTTTCGGTATTAATTCATGCATGGGTTGGTGTGCGCGATATTATGGTTGATTATATTAAACCGAGTAGTGTGCGTTTTGTTTTATTAACGGGTCTTGCTTTTGCTCTTACCGGCATAGCAACATGGTTATTACTGATTGTTATAAGTTTGGTTAAAGTATGAGTATAGAAAAATTAGAACGACGCCGATTCGACACGCTTGTTATTGGCGCCGGAGGTGGTGGATTGCGATCAGCTTTACAACTGGCTGAAGCTGATGCTCATGTTGCCGTTGTCTCAAAAGTTTTTCCTACTCGCTCGCACACTGTTGCTGCTCAAGGTGGCATGAATGCCGCACTTGCTAATGTATTACCTGATAACTGGCACTGGCACATGTACGATACAGTTAAAGGCAGTGACTACCTCGGTGATCAAGATGCGATTGAATATATGTGCCGAGCAGCTTCACATCTTGTTTATGAATTAGAACATCAGGGTGTGCCATTTAGTCGCATGGATAGTGGAAAAATTTATCAGCGTCCTTTTGGTGGACAGAGCCAGAATTTTGGTGGTGAGCAAGCAGCGCGAACCTGCGCGGCTGCAGATAGAACCGGGCATGCTATTTTACATACGTTGTATCAACAAAATATAAGGGCGAAAACGCATTTCTTTGATGAATATTTTGCTGTTGATCTTATTAAAGATAAAGACGGATTCATTCTTGGTGCACTGGTTCTTGAAATAGAAACCGGTGAACCTTTACTCATTGAAGCTAAAACAACCTTGCTTGCAACAGGTGGAGCAGGGCAACTTTTTCGTACTAATACTAATGCGCATATTAATACCGGTGATGGTTTAGCCATGGCATTACGTGCAGGTTTGCCTTTACAAGATATGGAGTTTTTTCAATTTCATCCAACGGGTATAGCGGGTAAAGGTATGTTGATCACCGAAGGCGCACGTGGTGAAGGCGGCTACCTGGTTAATAAAGATGGTGAACGTTTTATGGAACGTTATGCACCGCACGCAAAAGATTTGGCCAGTCGTGATGTTGTGAGCCGTGCAATTGCAACCGAAGTACGTGAAGGTCGTGGCTGTGGAAAAAATGCTGATCATGTCATGTTGAAACTCGATCACCTGGGGCGTGATGTATTATATAAACGCTTGCCGGGTATTTGTGACATGGCAAATACATTTATGCATATCGATCCTGCGGAAGAAGCTATTCCTGTTTTCCCAACGGCTCATTACACCATGGGTGGTATCCCCACAAACCGTTTTGGTCAGGTTGTGGTTCCGGTTGATCAAGGTGAAGAATCCATTCCCGGTTTATATGCAGTGGGTGAATGTGCTTGTGTCTCTGTACATGGCGCCAATCGATTAGGCGGTAACTCTTTATTGGATATTGTTGTTTTTGGTCGTGCGGCTGGCAATGATATTAAAAAATACCTGGAGACGAATCGCCATCATCGTCAAGTTGATGAGGAAAGTGTTAAACAAGCATTAGCGCACTTACAACGCTGGGATGAAGGAAATGATGGTGGTGATGGTAGTGAATCAGTAAGTGGACTTCGTGCTGAGTTGCAAAAAACAATGGAAAATTATTGCAGTGTATTTAGAACTGAAGAGGTTTTACAAGAAGGGTTAGATAAAGTTTTGCAGCTTGAAAAGCGCATGAAAAATGTTCGTATAACTGACTATAGCAAAGTTTTTAATACTGCACGTATTGAAGCAATGGAACTTGAAAATTTAATTGATCTGGCTGTTGCTACAGTCAAATCTGCTTTAGAACGCAAAGAAAGTCGAGGTGCACATTCTCGTATTGATTATCCTGAGAGAGATGATGTTAGCTGGTTGAAACATAGTCTATATTTTAAAGAGGGTTATCGTATGGATTATAAACCGGTTACCTTAAAACCTGTGACAGTTGATAGTTTTCCACCCAAACCGCGAGTTTACTAACAGGATTTATTATGCGATTTAAAATCTACAGATATAATCCTGAAATAGATAATAAACCCTACATGCAGGAGTTTGAACTGGATAATGTCACCGATGACATGATGTTACGTGATGCATTGTTATTAATTAAGGCTGAAGATGAAACCTTAACCTTTCGTCATTCATGCGGTGAAGGTGTGTGTGGATCCGATGCAGTGAACATTAATGGTACTAATGGACTCGCCTGTAAAAGTCGTTGTTCTGAATTAAAACAACCGATTGAAGTCCGTCCTGTTCCCAGTATGCCTGTGATACGTGATCTTGTGGTTGATATGGAGCAGTTCTATCACCATTATCGTGAAGTAAAACCTTACCTAACTGTAAAAGATCCTGTTCCCGAAGTTGAATTTAAACAAACACCTGAGCAACGTGAAAAGTTAGATGGCTTATATGAGTGCATATTGTGTGGCTGCTGTACAACTTCATGCCCATCGTTTTGGTGGAATCCGGATAAATTTCGTGGTCCGGCTGCATTGCTGCAATCATACCGTTTTTTAGCGGATAGTCGCGATCAAGCGACTGCAGAACGATTACAGGAACTTGATGGCCCATACCGAATGTTTCGTTGCCACTCAATTATGAATTGCGTTAATGTGTGTCCTAAAGGATTAAATCCAACAGAAGCAATACATAGTATTAAAAAATTGATGGTTAAGGATTTGGTCTAACATGTTATTACCCGGTAATTTTGAGCTTGATGAAAGTCGCTTACGCTGGCAATGTCGACGCGGCATGCTTGAACTTGATCTCATGCTGGAATCATTTGTTGAAAAGCGTTATTCAGAGTTGCCACTAAAAACTAAAAAAGCCTTTCATCAACTTTTAAATTGCCAGGATCAAATTTTATTAGATTATTTAATGGGACAGGATGTTCCAACCGACAAGGATGTTGCTGATGTTGCCAAACAAGTTCGAGCTGCCGCTGGCCCTGGTAGTTAAAGATTCAAAAATTATTTACGCCTACCTTATTCTTATCTTTTTATTTTCTATGGTGGGTATCTTTATTTCTTCTTTAATGTTGCTTTTACAGTTACTTCTTGTTGTTTTATTAATAGTAATGACAGTATTAATATTTAAAATTCAAAGGGTAAATAAAATTACCCGTCTAAAGTTATCTCGTGATGATAAGTGGCAAATAGAAACAGATAATAGACAACACTTTGATGCCGAACTGCAAGGTGAGTGCATTGTCACGTACTTTCTTGTATGGCTAAATTTTACAACATGTAACAGTTTTGGACGAAAAAAAGTCTTTCATGTTTTATTATTGCCTGATTCAGTTGATGCTGATTTATTCAGGCAACTACGTGTACGCTTACGGTTTTTAAAAAAAACATCAGCAGAGGATGAGTTACAGGCACCAGAGTCACTTTAAATTAAGAGTATAGTATTTTGAATGCAGTTAGATGTCATTGAAAAAATAATGTTGAAAGTTGAAGTGACTCCGGTACCTGGTCTTACTTCTTTATACTCTGGGAATAAACCCCATTGGTTGCAATATCGTATTTGTGGGTTGATCTTTTTCATTTAAATTAGGATGGTTTAAGGTGTAGTGCAACCCACGGCTTTCTTTGCGATCAATAGCGGATTGAATAATGAGATCGGCCACCATGGCAAGATTACGTAACTCTAGTAAATCACTGGTTACCCGGAAGTTTCCATAGTACTCATCAATTTCCTTGAGTAATAAGTTTACCCGACTTTTTGCCCGGCGTAGGCGTTTATCTGTTCTTACAATGCCAACATAATCCCACATAAAGTGACGCAACTCTTCCCAGTTATGTGTTACGACAACTTCTTCGTCTGAATCGGTCACCCGGCTTTCATCCCATTTGGGAAGTTCAATATTTTCGGTTTTATTTATGCCTTGCTTTATAATGTGTTTACTCACTGCCTGAGCAAAGACTAAACATTCAAGAATAGAATTGCTGGCCATTCGATTTGCACCATGTAGACCAGTGAATGCTGTTTCACCGATGGCATATAGCTGGTTCACATCAGTATGGCCATTTATATCGGTAACGACGCCACCACAGGTGTAGTGCGCTGCGGGTACAACAGGAATAGGCTGCTTAGTGATATCAATACCAAACTCAAGACACTTTTGATAAATAGTCGGGAACATGCGTTTAATAAATTTTGTCGGTTTATGACTAATATCAAGATAAACACATTCTGAACCGAGTCGCTTCATTTCATGATCGATGGCTCGTGCCACAATATCACGCGGTGCAAGCTCAGCACGTTTATCAAATTTTTTCATAAAGGGGGTGCCATCTGGCAGCCGTAATATTCCGCCTTCACCTCGTACAGCTTCTGTAATAAGGAATGATTTTGCTTCTGGATGATAGAGGCAAGTTGGATGGAATTGATTAAACTCCATATTGGCAACTCGACAGCCTGCGCGCCAGGCCATGGCGATACCATCTCCTGTAGAAGTATCAGGATTAGTGGTATAGAGATAAACCTTACTTGCCCCGCCCGTGGCTACGACAGTATGTTTTGCATGGAAGACTTCAACCCGGCTAAATTTTTTATCCAGAATATAGGCTCCGAGGCAGGTATTCGTGTTCTTGCCCCCCATTTTTGCTGTTGTGATCAGATCGATGGCATTGTGGTGTTCATAAATTTCAATATTGGGATGAGTACGGACACGATGTTCCAGTGTAGTTTCAATTGCTCGTCCACTGGCATCCTGAGCATGAATAACACGACGTTGGCTGTGGCCACCTTCACGGGTAAGGTGGTAATCTTTATTATTACTGGTGCGGGTAAATTCAATACCCTGCTGTATCAACCATTCAATATTTTCCGCACCGTGTTCAACTGTAAAGCGGACAATCTCTTCGTTACAAAGGTTTGCACCAGCAGCGAGTGTGTCTTGAACATGTGCTTCAATACTGTCTTTAGGGTCAAGTACCGCAGCTACGCCGCCTTGAGCATAAAGTGTAGAACCTTCGCGTAAAATACCTTTAGAAATCAATGAGATATGATGTGTGTCAGCCAAACGCAATGCCAAGCTTAAACCCGCTGCACCACCACCTATAATCAGAATATCTGTATTATGTTGCATGAAAAATGCGATTCTCTATATCGTTATATTGAAAGGTGTTAAAGTGATGGTGTATTTTGATTTTACTGAATAAAGCATGAAAAAAACAATACAAAATCAGGCACAGCAAAGAAATTTTGTAATGGAATATATTTCGTAAAGAAAAACTTAAACTGCTGTGAACTCTGTCCCGCATTTAATGTCTACTTTGGTGTTCGGGAACCTTTAAAGATTGAAGGAAAAGGAATAACCCGAATGGGTGAAAGAAATATTGATCAGGCGCTGGTTGAGCGCGTACAAAAAGGCGATAAAAAAGCATTCGACATATTGGTTCTGAAATATCAGCAACGTGTGATGAATATTTTATCCCGTTTTGTTCGTGATCCCTCCGAAGTACAGGACTTAGCGCAGGAAACATTTATAAAAGCATATCGTGCTTTAGCAACGTTTCGCGGAGATAGTGCCTTTTACACCTGGGTTTATCGAATTGCGATTAATACCGCAAAGAATTTTATTGTAGCCCAGGGACGACGTCCACCTCGTGATGATGTTGAAGCTTCTGAAGCTGAGCAATATTCTGGGGCAGAAGGATTGCAAGAACATGCTTCCCCAGAAAGAGTGTTACTTAAAAATGAAATAGCCGAAATGGTATTCAGTACAATTGATGAGTTACCTGATGATTTGAAAATGGCCATTACATTAAGAGAAATTGAAGGTTTAAGTTATGACGAAATTGCTGAAACCATGTCTTGCCCAATAGGTACAGTGAGATCACGTATCTTCAGAGCACGAGAAGCAATAGATGAAAAACTTAGACCATTATTAAATGACAATTAACAGAAGAATCTTTGATATTAATTTAAGCGATATTAATTAAAGAGATAATAATTATGAATGATAGAACTGATAAACTCTCTACTTTAATGGATGGCGAACTTCGTGATCAACATGAGCAGGATAAGTGCGTTGAAAAGCTTGCGCAAGACAAAGAAATGCAAGATGTGTGGCAACGTTACCATTTAGCGCGTGATGCACTTAAAGGTCAGTTATCAGACTTTCCAACATTAGATATTTCTGCTGCTGTTAGTGAATCTCTAAAATCTGAAGCTGTTATTCTTACGCCAATCTGGAGACGGTTGAGTCCACGTTATGTTATGAAGCAGGCTGCCGGTTTAGCTGTAGCCGCTGCAGTTGGAACTATTGCGGTGTTAAGTGTGCAACAAACACAACTAGCGACTCCGGATACTAATGCTGTCGCGCAAACAGTTAATCAGCAGTCGAACTCTCAGTTAGTCGCAACAGCGGGACAAACGACCGGTCAGATAAGACAAGTGAGTTTTACAACCCGACAAAAACTTGATTCAGCTGTAGAATCGAAATTAAGTGGTTATTTGGTAAATCATAATGAGTTTTCTAACTCAGTTCGCGTTAGCGGTGTTATGCCATATACTCGAATAGTCAGTTTTGTTCCGGCATCTACTGCATCTTCATCAGCACAGGTTAACAATGATAAATAAGTTTGTTTCATTTTTTACATTACTACTCATTACGTTTTCAGCATTAGCGAGTCATCCTAAAGAGGATGTCGAAAAATGGTTAGCTAAAATGCATCATGCTGCACATATGATTAACTACGAAGGCAACTTTGTTTATGGTCAGGATAATGAACTGACCTCAATGCAAATCATACATAGCGTAGATCAAAAAGGTGAATTTGAACGCCTTATCTCTCTTGATGGAAGTGGACGTGAAGTTATTCGCAGTGGTGATACTGTTACATGTGTATTGCCAGATAAAAAATCAGTTGTCGTTGATAAAAGCCGTCCTGATGCTGAATTCCCCCCTATGTTTCCTCTTAAAATCGAACAACTCTTAAAAACATATAGCTTTCATTTTGGTGATGATGCAGTCGTGGCGGGGCAGACGGCAAAAAAATTGATTATTAAGCCTAAGGATAAATACCGTTATGGCCATATACTTTGGGTTGATGCAAAAACAGGATTGTTATTAAAAGATCATCTGTTAGATGAAAATCATAAAATAGTTGAATTGTTTATGTTTACCCAGATTAATTACCCGGCTGTTATTGATAAAAGTCGCTTACTTTCAGACAGCCAAAGTAAGACGTATACCTGGTATGAAGCAAAAGATTTTAAAACTAAAGATAATGTAAATAAAAGTATGAATTGGCGAGTAATGCAGGTTCCTGCTGGTTTTGTTCCGGGTGTGAAACGTCACCATAATATGACAGTAAGTGCTATGCCTGTCGAACATTTTGTGTATTCGGATGGGCTATCTTCAGTTTCTATCTTTGTCGAAAAGAAAATGAAATCAAGTAAAAATCTTATGGGCGGTTCAACCATGGGAGCGGTGAATGCTTATGGACGAGAAATTAAAGATTATCATGTTACTGTTGTCGGTGAAGTGCCTTATGCAACTGTTAAGATGATTGGTGATTCTGTTGAGCATGTCTCAATTGATAATGTTAAGCATTAAAATTTAAAAACTTACTCTATGATTACTGAAAATGCTATCGTTGTTTCTATTGAGAATAATCAAACCTGGATAGAAACCCAGCGAAAATCAGCTTGTGGTCAATGCAGTGCAAATAAAGGCTGTGGAACATCAGTGCTATCCAAAGTCATTGGTAATAAACTTTCAAAAATAAAAGCCATTAATAATATTAATGCGCAAGTGGGTGATGAGGTTGTTATTGGGTTAAATGAACAATCTCTGTTGAAAGGCGCTTTTATGATTTATATGCTGCCTTTGATTTTATTATTTTTATTTTCAATTGTGGGTCAGTTAATTTCTGCTAATCTCCAGATTCATAATAGTGAATTACTTGTGATTGTCTTTGCAATAGCGGGGTTTTATATAGGTATGAGAAAAGTAAAATCTTTTTCGTCTTCTATCGCACAAAATGAAGATTACCAACCTGTTATATTAAAAAAATTGAATTCTTCTGTTCTTGTTAATCTATAAATTTAAAGAGAGTAATATTATGTTGATGCCTGTATTTAAAAAGGTAACTGCGATAGCAGGATTTTTTCTAATTACATTGATGAGTTTTAATGTTTCTGCGCAACTTTCAGGGTTACCTGATTTTACTCATTTAGTTGAAGAATATAGCGATGCTGTTGTAAACATCAGTACTACTCAAAAAATAACAAAACGTAATAGTCCTCATGGTCAAATTCCAGGGTTACCTCAGGATGGTCCTTTCGGTGATTTATTTCGTCATTTCTTTGAACAACAAAATTATAAAAAGAATAATAATTTAAAAGACAATGAAGATTCGTCTGCTAAACATTTTATCCAAAGCAGAGAAACAAATGATTCATTAGGTTCTGGTTTTATTATTGATTCTGATGGCTATGTTGTGACGAATCACCACGTAATAAAAAATGCCGATGAAATAGTTGTACGTTTAAAAGATCGTCGTGAGCTAAAAGCAAAGGTCGTAGGTTCAGATGCACGTAGTGATATCGCATTATTAAAAATCGAAGCCGATAATTTACCGGTTGTAAAAATTGGAACGTCTTCAAATCTAAAGGTTGGCTCATGGGTTATGGCAATCGGATCACCTTTTGGTTTTGATCATTCTGTTTCCGTGGGTGTTATTAGTGCTATTGGGCGTACCTTGCCAAGTGAGAGTTATGTTCCCTTTATTCAAACCGATGTAGCGATTAACCCGGGTAATTCAGGTGGCCCTTTGTTTAATTTGAAGGGTGAAGTGATTGGTATTAATTCACAAATCTATAGTCGTACGGGTGGTTTTATGGGGCTATCTTTTGCCATTCCTGTTGATGTTGCAAAGGATATTGTCGATCAGCTTAAAAGCAATGGTCAGGCTAAATGGGGTTGGTTAGGTGTTTTAATTCAGGACGTCAATAAAGAACTTGCAGAATCATTTGGAATGAAAACCCCAATGGGCGCGGTTGTTTTACGCGTTATGGATGAGACACCCGCTAAAAATGCGGGCATTGAAGTGGGGGATGTTATTACTCATTTTGGCAATAAAACGATAAACCGATCTTCAGATTTACCGCTTGCAGTTGGACAATCACCTATTGGCTCAAATGTGAAAGTACGTATTATACGTGATGGTAAGCAGAAACGTCTGACTGTGAAGATTGCAGAGCTGCCGACTGAAGATGAGTTAGCCGAAAATAACGCTACTAAAAAGGAAACAAAAAGTAATCGTTTAAATATTGAAGTAACTCCTATGACTTCTGAGCAGCGTAAGCGAGCCAATGTTGATAATGGATTACTTGTTCAGTCTGTAGATGAAGGCCCTGCAGAAAAAGCCGGGATTCGTCGTGGTGACATATTGCTTAAATTAAACGGCCAAGATTTAAAAAATACAAAACAATTTTTGGACGTAGTAAAATCATTACCTGAAGGAAAATGGGTACGAATACTCATCCAACGAGGTGGTTCACCACGCTTTTTGCCATTAAAGCTGGGTGAGTAAGTTCGATAGAGTGATGACATTGATTAACTGTTAATGAATCAATTAACACTCTATAGCCGTCTTGGCTGTCATTTATGTGAAGATATGGAGGCCTTACTTCCTCCCTATCTTGAAAATACGGCGATATCTTTCGAAATTGTTTACATCGATAAAAACGACGTATTGGAACAGCAATATGGCAGCCTGGTGCCTGTACTGAAGGCTGGGGATAAAGAGATTTGTCACTATTTTCTTGATATAAAAGCCTTGCAACTGTATATAAGCGAGGGTGGAAATCCGTTAAACTAAACGTTTAGGATTTTGGTCGAATTAGAGGCGCTCAATGCGCCTTTTTTGTGTTTAACGGAGTAGTTTGTGAGTAGTGCCCTGTGAGTAATTCCAATAGTGATTCCAGTAGTGATTTAAGCCATATCCGAAATTTTTCGATTATTGCACATATTGATCATGGTAAATCTACACTTGCCGATCGCTTTATTCAGAAGTGTGGCGGTTTAACTGAACGCGAAATGAGTAGCCAGGTTCTCGATTCAATGGATATTGAACGCGAGCGCGGTATTACCATTAAGGCTCAGAGTGTCACGCTGGATTACAAAGCCAATGATGGTGAAACCTATCAGCTGAATTTTATTGATACTCCAGGCCATGTTGATTTCTCGTACGAAGTTTCTCGTTCTTTAGCTGCCTGTGAAGGCGCATTGCTCGTAGTTGATGCTGCCCAGGGGGTAGAAGCGCAGAGTGTGGCAAATTGCTATACCGCGATAGAGCAAGGTCTCGAAGTTGTTCCTGTTTTAAATAAAATCGATCTTCCCGCCGCTGAACCAGAACGCGTAAGCCAGGAAATTGAAGAAATTATTGGCATAGAAGCGACTGAGGCAACACGTGTTTCGGCAAAAACAGGTATTGGTATTGATCAGCTATTAGAAGATATCGTTCGACTCGTGCCACCTCCGACTGGCGACAAAGATGCCCCTCTGCAGGCACTCATTATTGACTCGTGGTTTGATAATTACCTCGGTGTTGTCTCTTTAGTGCGGGTAGTTAATGGCCGGCTGCGTAAAAAGCAAAAAATTCGCATTATGTCGGCGGGTCGGGATCATCTGGTCGATCATGTAGGCATTTTTACTCCCAAACGCCATGATTTAGATTCGCTCGATGCCGGCGAAGTAGGCTATGTGATTGCCGGAATAAAGGAAATTGATGGTGCTCCAGTCGGTGATACGATTACAGATGCTGCCAAACCCGCGAGTAAAGTATTACCAGGTTTTAAACAAGTCCAGCCACGTGTATTTTCGGGTTTATTCCCTGTGGCCGGTGATGATTATGAAAATTTACGCGAAGCTCTGTCTAAGTTACGACTTAATGATGCTGCTTTATTTTATGAGCCAGAAACCTCAACGGCTTTAGGTTTTGGTTTCCGTTGTGGTTTCCTTGGCTTATTACATATGGAAATTATTCAGGAACGGCTTGAGCGTGAATATGATCTTAACCTCATTACAACAGCGCCAACAGTAGTCTTTGAAATTGAGAATACTAAAGGTGAAGTCTTTAAAATAGAAAACCCGGCTGCGATGCCAGAACCGAATTTTATTAATGAAATTCGTGAGCCCATTGTTGTTGCAAGTATATTAGTGCCACATGAATTTGTCGGGAATGTGATTTCACTTTGCATTGAAAAACGCGGCGTACAGAAAAAAATGCAGTATCTTGGTAATCAAGTTTTAATTGAATACGAAATGCCAATGAATGAAATTGTACTGGACTTTTTTGATCGCCTTAAATCAACCAGCCGCGGTTATGCTTCAATGGATTATGAATTTGTCCGTTTTCAGGCTGCAGATCTGGTTAAGCTGGATATCATGATTAATAGTGAAAAAGTGGATGCTTTATCCGTTATTGTTCATCGTGAACAATCTGTTGCACGCGGACGTGATTTAACGGAAAGAATGAAGGATATTATTCCAAGGCAGATGTTTGATGTGGCCATTCAGGCAACGCTTGGTGCCAAAATCATTGCCCGAACCAATGTAAAAGCCTTGCGTAAAAATGTAACTGCTAAATGTTATGGTGGTGATATAACACGTAAGAAAAAATTATTAGAAAAGCAAAAAGCCGGTAAGCGAAGAATGAAACAAGTGGGCAGTGTCGAAATTCCGCAAGAAGCATTCCTTGCCGTATTAAATACAGGAAAAGATAAATGAATATTGATTTTTCACTTGTACTTGCCATTGTTATTTTGGTTTCAGGAAGTATCTGGGCGATAGATCACTGGTTTTTAGCACCTAAAAGAAATAATGAAAAATTCAGTGATAGCGATGAGAAGAATTTAACCAATGAGCCGCCAATCGTTGAGTTTTCAAAATTTCTATTTCCGGTTGTCCTGATTGTATTCATCTTGAGAGGATTTATTGCTGAACCCTTTAGAATTCCGTCTGGTTCGATGCTGCCAACATTGGAAATTGGTGATTTTATTTTAGTCAGTAAATTTAATTACGGTGTGCGTTTACCGGTGATAAATAAGAAAATTATTGAAACAGGCAATCCATCCCGTGGCGATGTAGTGGTATTTCGGTATCCTGAAAATCCATCAATTGATTACATAAAACGGGTAATTGGTGTTCCGGGGGATGAAATTGGCTACTATAATAAGGTATTGTATATAAACGGAAAAATGGCAGAACAACAGCCCAAAGGCGACTACCCTTTTGGTTATTATAATTTTAGAAGGTTGAATGAAAACTTGCCTGATCCCGAGGTAAAACATCATATTTTAGTTAGTGATTTACAGGCTGCATCTGATTTTGTTTTACAGGTACCAGAGAAAAGTTACTTTGTTATGGGTGATAACAGGGATAATAGTCGAGACAGTCGTGTCTGGGGCTTTGTACCTGATGAAAACCTGGTGGGCCGTGCATTTTTTGTATGGATGAGTTGGGAATGGGGGCATTGGCCCAAATGGCATAGAGTTGGGTCAGTTATTCAGTAAGTTTTTATTTAAGTATTATAAAAATAATATAAGTAAATAAGGAGTACACAATGCAGTTAAAGAATAAACAAAAAGGTATGACAGGCGTAAGTATTATGGCATTACTTGTTCTTATCGCATTTGTTGCTATTACACTTCTTAAAATTATGCCGATTTATTTTGATTCTTTTAAAGTGGGAGATGTTGTCTCTGGCATGAAAGAAGAACGTGGATTAGGCGATAAAACGAATAATGAAATTACCACCATGATTTTAAGACGCCTGGATGTCAACATGGTTTCGGATGTGACAAAAGAACATATTTATATAGAGAAAACTAAAAATGACGTTCTTATTGAAGTTGACTATGAAGTTAGAAAGCCAATGTTTGGTAACCTTGATGTGATTATCAGCTTTAAAAAGAGTGTCGAGGCTCCTGCCATTTGAATCAAGCAAATCACGTTAATAATGTTGCCCAGATTTTTGACTATCGCTTCAATGATGAGAGTCTTTTACTCTTAGCGTTAACCCATCGCAGTATTGGACGTAATAACAATGAACGACTTGAATTTCTGGGAGATTCAATTTTAGGCATGGTTATTAGTTGTGAACTTTATAAACGTTTCCCTAAAGAAAAAGAAGGTGTATTGACCCGTCTTCGTTCAAGTTTAGTAAAAGGTGAAACCTTGAGCAAAATCGCGACAGAACTAAACCTGGGTGAATATATCCAGTTGGGCTCAGGTGAGTTAAAAAGTGGTGGTTTTCGCCGGGCATCGACATTAGCCGATGTCGTAGAGGCGATTTTTGGCGCCATCTATCTTGATTCCTATAAAGAAAATGGCATAGCGGTTATTGAAAAAATTATCCTGAAAATTTTTACGAACCGGATTAATAGATGTGAACCATCGGGGATTTTAAAAGATCCGAAAACACGCTTGCAGGAGTTTCTTCAGGCCAAAGGTTTACCCTTACCCCATTATTCAGTGATTTCTATATCAGGTCAGGAACATCAGCAAACATTTAAAGTGTCTTGCACAATTGAAGGTTATGCTAATCATGTTAACGCAAGTGGTTCCAGTCGCCGTAAGGCAGAACAAGCGGCCGCAGAAAAAGCATTAGATCAAATCATTCATGAGTA
The DNA here is from genome assembly GCA_026197095.1 of Gammaproteobacteria bacterium. Classification (GTDB taxonomy): domain Bacteria; phylum Pseudomonadota; class Gammaproteobacteria; order UBA6429; family Thiohalophilaceae; genus JAGLTQ01. The sequence goes on along the minus strand of JAPHTF010000023.1, from coordinate 20,159 downwards.
ATATAAAAGATAACTTTCGTTGTGGATATGTTTCATTAATTGGTCGCCCAAATGTGGGCAAATCAACATTAATGAATTATGTACTTGGGCAAAAAATAAGTATTACATCACACCGCCCACAAACAACCCGCCATCGTATTCTTGGTATTAAAACAACTGAGTCTGTTCAAATTGTTTATGTTGATACCCCAGGTATTCATGACAATGAAAAAAGAGCAATGAACCGCTATATGAACCGCACAGCTGGGGCGAGTTTTAAAGATGTGGATGTCATTGTTTTTTTAGTAGAAGCATTGAAGTGGACTGATGAAGATGAGCTGGTTATTAAACGCCTTGCTCATATATCCACTCCGGTCATCTTAGCTGTCAATAAAGTTGATCTTGTAAAGAAAAAAGATCAGTTGTTGCCTTTTATTGAAAAAATAAAAAACAAATATAACTTTAAAGATATTATCCCGCTCTCGGCTGTTAAAGGCGATAATATTGATGACTTTGAAAAAATCATTTCAGATTATTTACCCTTATCAGAACCCTTTTATGCAGAAGATCAAATAACTGATCGTAGTTCACGTTTTATGGCTGCTGAAATTATTCGGGAAAAACTGATGCGTAATCTTGCACAGGAATTGCCGTATAACCTGACCGTTGAAATTGAAAAATTCACTCAGGATGCTAAGTTGCTTGATATTGCCGCCGTTATTTGGGTGGAACGTGAAAATCAAAAAGCGATCATTATAGGTAAAAACGGCGAAAAACTGAAAGGGATAGGCACTAAGGCCCGGATCGATATGGAAAAAATGTTTGAGCAAAAAGTATTCCTGCAATTATGGGTTAAAGTCAAAAGTGGCTGGTCGGATGATGAAAGGGCATTAAATAGTCTCGGTTATACTGACGACTAAATGCAGTAAAGAAAAGTGAGTCATCAAAATCATCGTGTTAGCTTGCAGGCCGCTTTTATTCTCCATGGCCGCAACTTTCGTGATACCAGCCGCTTACTGGATGTTTTTACTCAGGACTATGGCAGAGTTACATTAGTTGCAAAAGGTGCGCGCTCAGCGCGTTCCAGGTTGCAGGGTATACTGCAGTCCTTTTCGCCTTTAATCATTTCATGGTCAGGAAAAGGTGAGGTACAAACATTAACCGGTGCGGAATCAGTAAAAAATTCGATTAACTTGTCAGGTAAGCAGGTGATGAGCGGCTACTATATCAATGAATTGTTACAACGTCTTACCACTTTTCATGATCCTCACCCTGAAATATTTACGCTTTATCAGAATACATTAGAACGTTTTGCAACAGATGAAGATGAATTAGTTCTTCGACATTTTGAGAAACATCTTCTCACTGAAATTGGCTATGGACTAAATCTTGAGTCTGATTCAGAAGGTGGAACAGCAATAGATAAAAATGAGAAATATTATTACGATATCGAAAAAGGCCCGGTAAAGGTTAGAAATAATAATGCTGAAGGTGAAATTATTATTTCGGGGCAAACTTTACTTGATATGGCAGATGAAAAATTTAGTTGCGCTCAATCTCAAAAAGAAGCAAAGCAACTAATGAGAATTATATTAAGTCACCATTTAGGTGATAAACCACTTAAAACAAGAAGCTTACATTGGTACAAACCATTATGACTAATAAAAATCCTATCTTACTTGGTGTAAATATTGATCACGTTGCGACTTTGCGCCAGTCAAGAGGTACCTTGTATCCTGAACCTGTTCAGGCGGCATTAGTTGCTGAACAGGCCGGTGCAGATGCCATTACATTGCATTTACGTGAAGACCGACGCCATATTCAGGAACGCGATGTTGAAATGTTTAAAGGTGTTTTGCAGACACGCATGAACCTTGAAATGGCCGTGACGGATGAGATGCTCAGCTACGCTGAAGAAATAAAACCTGAAGATTGTTGCCTGGTCCCGGAGAAACGTGAAGAGCTAACGACTGAAGGGGGGCTTGATGTTGCCGGACAAATGTTGAGAATGAAAGAAGCCTGTTCACGATTAGCTGATCGTGATATTCGGGTTTCACTTTTTATCGATGCAGATAAAAAGCAAATTGAAGCAGCCGTTGAATGTGGCGCACCTGTCATAGAAATACATACGGGCCATTTTGCCGATGCAGAAAATATTTATGAGAAAGAAAAAGAATATCAACGCATTATTGAAGCCGTCGAGTTTGCTGATAATGCCGGTTTACATGTTAATGCAGGACATGGTTTGCATTACCACAATGTTAAAGAGATAGCGGTTATTCCACAAATCCGGGAGCTGAATATTGGTCATGCTATTATAGCGCGAAGTATTTTCACCGGACTTGATGCTGCTGTTAAAGAAATGAAGGCATTAATGGAATCAGTAAGGGCTTGAAATACGTTTTATGATATTTGGCATCGGTACCGATATTGTTCATGTTCAGCGCATGCGAGATAGCCTGGAAAAATACGGTGATAAATTTGCCCGGCGCATACTAACAGAACGAGAATTTTCTGAATTTACAGCGAAACAGAATAAAGCGGCATTTTTAGCCAAGCGTTTTGCCGCAAAAGAAGCAACCGCTAAAGCCATGGGTACAGGATTTAGCCAGGGTTTATCACTTCATCATATTGGTGTTAAAAATGATGAGTCAGGAAAACCTTCTTTGGAATTTTTGGATGTTGCCGCTAAATTTCTGCAAGACAATAAAATACAACAAATGCATTTAAGTTTAGCGGATGAACATGATTATGCCGTTGCCTTCGTGACTTTAGTTTTATAAAAGTAGCCTGGATTTTTTTAAAGGCTACGCAAGTTTTATTAAAAACAGTATAAGTTGTAATAGTTTAGACATTATTTAATTATGGTAAGCTTAAATTGATAAATCAGACATATAATTATGCTTAGTAAAAAAATAATAGAAATCACAGAAAAACAAAAAGTACTAGAGACTCATCGAGTCTTCAGTGCGATACAAAATATTGATGACTTGAGAGTTTTCATGACATGGCATGTTTTTGCTGTATGGGATTTTATGTGCCTTGTGAAACGGTTACAACGTGACTTAACATGCATGGATACCTTATGGATTCCATCTGATGCTCCTCTAGCCGCACGGCTTATTAATGAAATAGTACTAGGAGAGGAGAGCGATGAAGAACCTGGTGGAAGCTATATCAGTCACTTTGAGCTTTATTTGCTAGCAATGAAGGAGGTTGGTGCAGATACCAGGCAGATTGAAAAATTTATTGAACTGATTCGTATGAATGTGCCTGCCAATGAGGCGATGGAAAAACTCTCTGTAAGTCCCTATATTCAGGATTTTGTTAATAGCACTATTAACACCGTTATTAATGGGAACGTGTATCAAGTGTTGGGCAGTTTTGTCTTTGGTCGAGAGCACGTTATTCCGAAGATGTTTAGTGGATTACTTAATAACTGGCATATTGACGAAAACGATGCCCCAATGTTCGTATATTACCTTAAGCGTCATATTGAACTCGATGGCGACGAGCATGGACCCGCTGCCATAAAAATCATCAAAAGCTTAACAAAAGAAAACCAGGATGCAATACAGGAATTAAGTTGTTCGGCAGTAGAGGCTATTGATCACCGGGTTACTCTATGGGATGGAATGGTGAATACCCTATCTCAGCAAAAATCTGGATATGTAAACAAGGTGGGATAGTCATTTACGAATTTTTGTTTTTAGCCGTACTCAGAAATCACTTAGTAATTTCAAGATGTCTGCGTTGTAATCGGAGATAATTGTTTTCATGCTAAATTGTAATACGTAATATAAAATCATTTAGTAATGTATCTGATGTGGTTTGATCTGCTACATATAAATGATTCCGGTAAACTTGCTTAGTCTGTCTTATTTATACTAAGCCAGTCTTTCTCAATATGAATTGGCCCATGTTTCATTAATTGCTTGATTTCTTGAATCACTTTTTCAACAAGTTCATTAAGTTGTGAATAGTCTTGTTCTCTTAAAGCGTGATCAAGTATTTCAGTTCTGTTTCTTAGTAAGGGAACGATGCAATATGCTGTGGCGCCATAGAGTTTATGAATATGCTCGCCGAGAGCCTCCATATCATTTGATTGAAAGCTGGTACTAATTTGTTCTAGTCTTGGATTAAGATCGTCCAGCAACATGGCAAAAAGGTCTTTTGCTAAAGAAGCATTTCCATTTGCAGCTGTGATGGACTCCGGAATATCGAGTATTTTAGTCATTTTCAGTTACAACATCTTTATTCTGATTATGTGGGTGTTGCTATGTGGTTTAGTGCGCTTCGTTTAGTGCACATCGTTTAGTGCACTTCCAGACCAAATTATTATAAACTAAGGCTCATTATATATCGTCTTTTATGAGTAATAATCCATGAGTTCTTCTAACAATTCTGATTTTCCAACGATTGAATTTTTTGTTGGTAATACACCCCTGGTGCGTTTACAGCGTTTGCCAGGGAATACCAGCAATACCATTTTAGTCAAATTAGAAGGTAATAATCCAGCGGGCTCAGTAAAAGATCGTCCGGCATTGAGCATGATTCAACATGCAGAGTCTCGAGGTGAAATCTCACCGGGTGACACACTGATCGAAGCGACCAGTGGCAATACCGGTATTGCTCTGGCGATGGTTGCAGCAATTAAAGGTTATCGCATGGTGTTAATCATGCCCGATAACTTGAGTGTTGAACGTCGCTCATCAATGCTGAGCTATGGCGCTGAACTGATACTGGTGACTCAGGAAGAAGGGATGGAGGGTGCACGTGATCTGGCGCTGCAAATGCAGAAAGAGGGAAAAGGCAAGGTACTTGATCAGTTCTCAAATCCGGATAATCCGTGTGCCCACTATGATACAACCGGGCCTGAGATATGGCGGGATACAAAAGGGAGAATCACCCATTTTGTGAGTGCAATGGGCACAACCGGCACAATTATGGGTACTTCACGATATTTAAAAGAGCAGAATGCGGATATTCAGATTGTGGGTGTGCAGCCTGAAGAAGGTGCGTCTATCCCGGGTATTCGTCGCTGGACACCGGAATATTTACCGAAGATTTTTGAATCCAGTCGTGTCGATATGACGCTGGACATGGGCCAGCAAGAAGCAGAAGTAACGACCTTGAAGTTAGCAACTGCAGAAGGCATTTTTTGTGGGGTTTCTTCAGGAGGCGCCGTTGCTGCCGCATTGAGACTTTCAGCCGAGGTAGAAAATGCGGTGATTGTGACCATTATTTGCGATCGTGGAGACCGTTACCTGTCAACCAATTTATTCCCATCAAAATAGAGTACGTTGTGTGAATGCTACGAAACCAGACAGTATTGAAACCTTGTTCTCTGGCTTCGCGCTACCCGTGTAATGCTCTCTAGAAATTATGTTTATGGAAAATTAAGTACTATGCGTAGAAAACAAAAACCGCTGCAACACCATGAAGGCATCGTAGAATCATTGAGTCATGACGGAAAAGGTATTTGCCGTGCAGATGGTAAAGCCATCTTTGTGAGTGGAGCTTTACCGGGTGAATTAATTCGATTTTCATTTCGCCCTCATAAAAAAAATTATGATGAAGGGAACCTGGTTGAAGTTATCAAACCATCGCCCGATCGTATTGATGCTAAGTGTAAACACTATGGTGTTTGTGGAGGCTGTAGTTTTATGCACTTAAGCAGTGAAAAGCAAATTGAGGCAAAGCAACAGGTTTTGCTCGATGGTTTGGAACATATTGGTAAAGTTAAGCTAAATGAAATATTACCACCCGTCACAACTCATCCATGGGGATATCGAAGAAAAGCCCGCCTTGGTGTGAAATATGTATTCAAAAAAGAAAAGGTGCTGGTTGGTTTTCGTGAACGGAGCGCACCTTATCTTGCAGAGTTAGAACAATGTGAAGTATTGCATCCAGATGCAGGGCAGCGTTTAACCTCCTTTTCATCTTTAATTCGTAGTTTAAGTTGTTATGACAAAATTGCACAAATTGAAGTCGCTATCGCAGATGATATTAGCTCTTTTGTATTTCGAAACCTTGTCGACTTAACAGAAGAGGATAAGGATAAGTTAATAGCCTATGCAACAGCGGAAGGTATCGCCATTTATCTTCAGCCTAAAGGGCCCGATTCAGTTACACCACTTTATCCTGAAAACCCGCGCTTACAATATCACTTACCTGACTATAACGTGACCCTGGATTTTGAACCGACTGACTTCACCCAGGTTAATCAGGATATTAATCCTAAAATGATTGCCCTGGCATTAGAGTTATTAGAGTTAAACGAAAATGATCATGTGTTAGAACTATTCTGTGGTCTTGGCAACTTCACTTTACCCATGGCTCGATTTGCAAAACAGATTACAGGAGTTGAAGGTGGCGCTGAATTAATTGAACGTGCAAATAAAAATGCTGAACTTAATAATATTAGCAACACCGATTTGCATGTAGCGAACTTAATGGAAGATGTTTCTGCAAGTAGCTGGTTAAAAAATGACTACGACAAACTTTTACTTGATCCTCCACGCAGTGGCGCAAAAGAAATGTTACCTTATATTGATAAAATGAATATCAAGCGTATTGTTTATGTTTCCTGTAACCCATCTACTTTAGCCCGTGATGCAGGTACATTAGTTAATGAGATGGGTTATACATTAGAGAAAGCCGGTGTTATGGATATGTTCCCGCATACGGCACACGTAGAGTCGATTGCACTGTTTACCAAAAAGTAATATTTATTTATGGCCATTGAAATAGAAAGAAAATTTTTGCTTAAAAATTCATCATGGAAAGAACTTGCAGATGAAGGCACACAATACTCTCAGGGTTACCTGCTCGGTAGTCAGTTTGCATCAGTCCGAGTGCGTATTCAGGGAAAGCGTGCATTTTTAAATATTAAATCGGCCACTATTGATATTACACGCCAGGAATTTGAATATGAAATTCCTCTCGATGATGCTACTGAAATGCTTGAGACGTTATGTGAAAAGCCGTTGATTGAAAAAAATCGCTATATTTTAAAAATGGGCAAGCATGCGTGGGAAATAGATGTGTTTTCCGGTGACAATGAAGGCCTTATCGTGGCCGAAATAGAGTTAAGTGATCAAAACGAACATTTTGATAAACCAGACTGGTTAGGTGCAGAAGTCTCTGATGATGCGCGTTACTATAATGTGAACCTGGTAAAACATCCCTTTAAAGATTGGTCGTGAAAAAGTGACGAATATCAATACTCAGCAAAATGAATTAGTGATTGATATTGATGTAAATAAGCAACAATTAGCCTTGTTAAGTGGTGATATCGTTGTTTCGACTTATGAAATATCGACGGCTAAAAATGGCGTAGGGCAACAAAATGGCAGTGAGTGTACGCCATTGGGATGGCACTCTATACGGGCAAAAATTGGTGCTCAGGCAAAAGAAAATACGGTATTTGTGGCGCGTCGGGATACGGGTGAAATTTTTACTGAAGCACTTCGACAGCAGCAACCCGATCGTGACTGGATTCTGACCCGAATTCTCTGGTTAAGTGGACTGGAGCAGGGTAAAAATAGGGGTGGAGAAGTGGATACAATGCGCCGCTATATTTATATACACGGCTGTCCAGATGGTGATTCTTTTGCAACACCCTCTTCTCATGGATGTGTGAAAATGCGTAACAAAGACATTATTCAATTATTTGATAGTGTAGATGCTGGTACACGTGTATTGATTCATGAAGCGAATAGTCGATCAGTTAAACAGGAAAATCAATGAATTCAATAGCATTAAAATTAATAGTGTTAACCTGCTTAATATTTCAGTCAGGTTGTGGCATTACATTTAAGCGAAAAACCACTCAGGAGACTGAAACTCCGGTTGAAATGATGGTGTCAACTAAAATCCCGCTTAAAGACAATACGGATAAAGAAACGACTGAAACTAATAGATTATTTAGTAAAAAAGATTTACACCTTATAACGGCATATTACTCAGATAAAGCCAATGCGATTATTCGTGAAGACATGATAAAGCATACAAAAACATCTGAAAAACAGGCTAATAAACTTTCTGTTAATGAATTTATTCCACGCGATGTTCAGGTGATTCCTTTGCCCTTACAGTTAGAAAAATCACTTTCTTCTTTACCTTTACATTTACTTAGAGTGCAAGTGGATACTCGAATAGTCATAATGAATGTGAAGTCCCGTCAAATATTGGATATAATCAAAATTTAACGTTAAGCCTATAAAAATAAAGAATTAGGAATACTTATGTCTCTTGGTCCAATTATGCTGGATCTTGACTCAACTGAAATGAGTCCAGAAGAACGTGAAATTTTACAAAACCCGCTTGTCGGTGGCGTAATATTATTTACTCGAAATTTTTCGTCTGTTGAGCAACTCATACAACTTGTTAAAGACATTCATCAAATTCGTAAACCACGATTATTAGTTGCAGTTGATCATGAAGGTGGGCGAGTGCAGCGCTTTCGTGATGGTTTTACTTCATTACCCGCAGTTGGTCATTTTGGTGAAATATATAAACATAATCGCAAACGTGCACATTTATTATCTGAAACAGCAGGCTGGATAATGGCGGCAGAGTTACGTGCGGTGGGTATTGATTTTAGTTTTGCACCGGTACTGGATATAGACTACGGCGTGAGTGAAGTCATTGGTGATCGTGCTTTCCATCAAGATCCTAATATTATTACAGAACTCGCCCATGCCTATACAAAAGGTATGCATGATGCCGGTATGGCATGTACAGGTAAACATTTTCCTGGTCATGGTGCTGTAACAGCAGACTCTCATATTGATATGCCTGTTGATGACAGAGAATATAAAGAAATCTATGCACAAGATATTTTACCTTTTAAGCGCATGATAAAACATGGCATGGCTGCGGTCATGCCTGCCCATGTTATTTATTCAAAAGTGGACAAGCTGCCTGCTGGTTTTTCAGAAGTCTGGCTTAAAGACATTTTACGTCAGCGACTCGGTTTTCAAGGTGTTATATTTAGTGATGACTTAGACATGAAAGGCGCCAGCGTCATTGGATCAAAATATATTGATCGTGCAGAAAAAGCCTTATCAGCAGGATGTGATATGGTATTAGTATGTAATAATCGTGAAGGTGCCCTTAATGTGCTGGATAACTTAAGCGGGCACAATGATCCTGTTGCACATATACGTTTAGCAAGAATGCATGGCAAACATGAGACAACTATGAACGAACTACATGCCACAAGAATGTGGAAAAAATCATCGGATATATTAAAGCGTTATCAGGATGATCCTACACTTGATTTAGAATTTTAAATGAATACTCACGTTAACGAAAATTTATAATTAGACATAATAATGATAGATAAACTATATAATTATTTACCCTTTTTAGAAAAAACAGATACCTGGATATTACAAATATTTGCGATTGTATTTGTCGCCTTGCTTATTGATTTTATTCAAAAGAAAATTTTAAAGCGCATAAAAGTTCAATTAGAAAAAACAACTAATTTGTGGGATGACGCTTTAATAAATGCAGTAATTAAACCTCTAAGTTTATTAATTTGGGTTGTAGGGCTGGCAATGGCTCTTGAAGTTGCCGCATTAAGTGAAACGATAAAAGTGTTAGAGATAGGTGTAATCATTTCTGTTGCCTGGACACTCATTCGCTTTATTACTTTTGTTGAAGAAAATGTATTACATCAACAGGAAATTATTGGAAATGCGGTAGATAAAACAACAGCAGATGCCATTAGTCAATTATTACGTATTTCAGTCATCATTACCTCCAGCCTGGTTGGCTTACAAAGTCTTGGAGTTAATATATCGGCGGTACTCGCTTTTGGTGGTATAGGCGGTATCGCTGTCGGTTTTGCTGCGAAAGATTTACTGGCCAATTTTTTTGGTGGTTTGATGATCTATTTAGATCGTCCTTTTTCAGTTGGTGACTGGATTCGTTCTCCAGATCGCAGTATTGAAGGCACAGTTGAAAAAATAGGTTGGCGTTTAACGCTTATTAGAACGTTTGATAAGCGCCCACTGTATATTCCTAACTCGATGTTTGCCAGTATCTCAGTTGAAAATCCCTCTCGTATGACGCATCGAAGAATTTATGAAACGATCGGTGTTCGTTATGATGACAATAAACAACTTCCTGCGATTATATCTGATGTGAAAGAAATGTTATGTAATCATCCTGAGATAGATACAACACAAACCATGATTGTCAACTTCAATCAATTTGCCGCATCGTCTTTAGATTTTTTTGTTTATACATTTACAAAGACCACTGACTGGATAAAATATCACGAAGTAAAACAGGATATTTTATTTAAGATTTCCGAAATTGTAGAAAAGCATAATGCGGAAATTGCATATCCCACTTCTACTGTTCATATTGATAATGAAGCCTTACTTCAAGAAATGCAGAGCAGGTAAATTAATCGTGGATATTAAAACTATCAAACAAGTTGAAAAGGAATCAGATTGCCTGGCAGATGCAGCAAAGTTAAATGATGTTCTGGATAAACTGGCAAAAAATATTACGGCAGATTTTAAAGACAAAAATCCACTTGTTCTCTGTGTGATGACAGGTGGCATTATTCCAACCGGCCATTTAGTCACACGATTAACTTTTCCCTTACAGCTTGATTACATACATGCTACTCGCTACCGAGGCGAGACAAGTGGTGGAGAATTGCACTGGATCCAAGAACCCTCTATTTCATTAAAAAATAGAAACATTATTATCATCGATGATATTTTCGATGAAGGTATTACACTTTTAGAAATAGCTAAATACTGTGAAACAAAAGGTGCCAGCAGTGTAAAATCGGTGGTACTTGTAAACAAGCTGCATGATCGTAAAGCAGATTATCAACCTGATTACGTTGGACTCGATATAGAAGATCGTTATCTATTTGGATTTGGTATGGATTACAAAAATTATTTAAGAAATATTAATGCTATCTATGCTGTTAAAGGAATGTAAATTATGACAAAAGTAGCAATTATTGGTGGTACAGGCTTAACCTCCCTCAATGGACTCGAGATTATAGGCCGGGAAATTATACAAACACCATTTGGTGAACCCTCAGGCCCTCTGGTACGAGGTAATTTAGCGGGACATCAAATCTATTTTTTACCGCGACATGGCGCTGCCCATACTATACCGCCACATCGAATAAACTATCGCGCAAATATATGGGCGCTAAAAGAAGCAGGTATAAAACAAGTTATTGCTGTTAATGCTGTGGGTGGGATAAGAGAAGACATGCAGCCTGGTGTATTAATTATACCTGACCAGGTTATTGATTATACTGTCTCACGCACGAGTACTTTTTTTGAAGAAGGTTTAAAACAGGTTGTTCATATTGATTTTACTGAACCCTATTGTGAAACTTTACGGAAAAATATTATAAGTGCTGCTGATAGTTCATCAATTAGTGTGATTAAGGAAGGCACTTATGCAGCCACTCAAGGGCCAAGATTAGAAACGGCTGCTGAAGTCAATCGCCTGGAAAAAGATGGGTGTCATCTTGTGGGTATGACAGGTATGCCTGAAGCGGCCTTAGCCAGAGAACAAGAACTGTGTTATGCCAGCATCTCAGTTGTGGCGAACCTGGCAGCAGGCAGAGGAACGGAAGACTTAACCATGGAAATGATTGAGCGGAATCTCAACGAAGGTATGGAAAAAGTTCGGCAGTTACTTGAAGCGGTAATACCTAAATTAGATTAATGAAGAGTCGAATAAGTTTTCAAGCGCGTTATTTTTTTGCTGAATTCACACTACCTTCTGGTTTTTCATAAGGTGTTATCTGGATTAATATTCCTAACACGGGATGATCAAGGTAATGTAATTCACTGCTTCGCATGCGGCGACGATCTTGTTTTAAATGAATAATGCCTTGTTTCCTGGCTTTATTACGCACATTTTCACTGTCTAATATTTCAAATGGATTATCATTGTTGAGTACTTCTGGCAATTTGTCCTGGTAACTCAGTTCTGCTTCAAAATGTAAATACCGTGCTAACGTGACACGTAAAATACCTTCTAAAATAGAAGGAGTAGTATCAGTTTGGGGAGTCTCTTCCAGATTGAGCTGGCTGGATTCTTCTGCAATCACTGGGGCGGCAGGGATTTCGCGTTTAAAATAAACGGGTAAAGCTTGATGTTTATCTAAGCCAGGTTGACGCCAGGCCGTGTGAAAAATTACACGTTGTGTTTTCGATTCTGATATTTTTTCAACTTTATCGGTGAGCTGATAAGCACTTGGGTTTAAAAGCTTGTAACTTGATTTTAAATCTACTTCCGGTGGAAGCCATTCATTTAATTTAGCTACAGGTTGGCCTAAAGGGACAATTTTTTCAGGTTGAACCATATTGACCTGAAGGGGCCAGTTTTCTGATTTTTTAGCTGTTTCGGAAAGGTTCTCAATGATGACAATTTCAACATCATAGTAACGCATGTCTTCAGCAAAACTGATATTTGCCAAGCTTAAGAATAATATTGATATTAGTACTTTCAAGCTATTGATTCCTGTAATATTTACGGATGATATTATTTGAAATATGGTTTAATTAATTTACTTATTTTGTCATTGTTCGAGAGAAAATGCTAAAACTTATTGAGATTATGTGATGGCAGTACGAAAAGTCATAAAAATGGGACATCCTTTACTCTTAGCCAGGGCTAAAGAGGTGGAAAATTACTCAACAGCCGAGTTAGACAATCTCATTGCCGATATGAAAGATACCATGGCTGATTTAAATGGTGCAGGACTAGCCGCCCCTCAAATTGCTGAAAGTTTACGCATAGTAATCTTCGGCGTTGAAGCGAACCCACGCTATCCCGATGTAGAGTCAGTACCTGAAACGGTACTGATTAACCCTGAAATAACTATTCTAAATTCCGAAAAAGAATCCGGTTGGGAAGGTTGCCTCAGTGTTCCGCACATGCGAGGACTGGTGCCACGCTATACATCAATTAAATATCATGGATATGATCAAAATGGTGAACTGATTGAACGCGAGGCGAGTGGTTTTCATGCAAGAGTTGTACAGCATGAAGTTGATCATCTCGATGGGATTCTATATCCACAACGTATAGAAAATATGCAAAATTTTGGTTTTGAAGATGAATTATTTCAAGTACCTGATGAGGACAAAATGTGATTAAATTAATTCATATGACAACAGCATTTATCAGTATTAGTCTGTTTCTGATGCGCGGTTACTGGGTATTTCGTAACTCACCAATGATGTCTAAAAAATGGGTAAAAATTGTTCCTCATGTTAATGACACCGTTTTGCTTATTACTGCGACGATTCTTGCTGTTTCCATTCAACAATATCCTTTTGTTCATTCCTGGCTAACTGCCAAAATTATTGCTTTGATTATTTACATATTGCTGGGCATGTTTGCTTTAAAGTATGCTAAAGAAATGAAAAATAAAGTGCTATTTTTTATATTAGCTTTGCTGACGTTTAGTTATATAGTGAGTGTAGCGTTAACTCGTTCACCTATATGGTTTATTTAAATGCTCACCGGCTGCATGCAGTCGACGGCTGTCATTAAGAAAGGTATTCAAATAATTCTTCCAGCGCTTTTATTCTAAATTCAACATCAACGATAGGTTTTAACAACCGGATCTTGTCATTGCCATCAAGTTTATAAGTGTTGGGTTGACTTTGTATAAGCTTGATGATTTTCATTGGATCAATATCGGGTTGCTCCACAAATGTAATTCGTCCACCTTCCTGACCATAATCAATTTTTTTAATGCCGAGTTTAGAAGCACTTAATTTTAACTCTGTTACTTGATGTAAGCTTTTAAGTGGAGCAGGGAGTAACCCAAACCGGTCAATCATTTCGACTTGAAGTTCTTTAAGTTCATTTTTATTCTCAGCACTGGCGATACGTTTGTAGATGATGAGCCGTTCATGAACATCCGGAATATAATCATTAGGGATGAGAGCCGGAACATGCAAGTCTATTTCAGCGCCATGATGTAATGGCTTATCCAGGTTTGGATCTTTACCTTGTTTCAATGCAGTAACAGCACGCTCCAATAACTCGGTATACATGGTGTAGCCAATCTCTACCATTTGACCACTTTGGCCATCACCTAATAATTCACCTGCACCACGAATTTCCAGGTCGTGTGTTGCCAGGGTAAATCCGGTACCAAGTGATTCAATTGACTCAATGGCTTCGAGACGTTTTTTTGCATCTGCGGTTAATGTCTTTCGCTTGGGAATAATTAAATAGGCATAAGCACGATGGTGGGAACGGCCAACACGCCCACGTAATTGATAAAGTTGCGCTAAACCAAAACGATCGGCTTTATTTATAATGATGGTATTGGCACTTGGGATATCAATTCCTGTTTCGATTATGGTTGTACTGACAAGGATATTGAAACGTTGATGATAAAAGTCAGACATAACGCGTTCTAGATCACGTTCGCGCATTTGGCCATGGGCGAATTGAACGTTTGCTTCGGGTATAAGTTCGGCGAGTTTATGACATTGCTTTTCAATTGTCGCCACATCATTATGTAAAAAGTACACCTGTCCGCCCCGTTTAATTTCACGCAGACACGCTTCTTTAATCATTTCGTCTTTCCATTCTGTAACGAATGTTTTAATGGCGAGTCGCTTTGCAGGTGGGCTTGCAATAATTGACAATTCACGCAGGCCTGACATTGCCATGTTTAAGGTACGAGGAATAGGTGTAGCAGTTAAGGTTAATATATCGATTTCAGAGCGTAATGATTTAAAGCGCTCTTTTTGTCTTACACCAAAACGATGTTCTTCATCAATAATAACCAGGCCAAGGTTTTTGTATTTAACATCGGCTTGTAAGAGTTTGTGCGTACCAATAACAATATCGACTTTGCCAGCTTTTAAATCATTTAATACTTTATCTTGTTCTTTTTTTGTACCAAAACGTGATAAGGATTCAACGCGAACTGGCCAGTCAGCAAAACGGTCTCTGAAGTTTTCAGCATGTTGCTGTGTTAATAATGTCGTCGGTGACAACACGGCAACCTGTTTACCCGCCTGTACCGCAATAAATGCAGCTCGCATGGCAACTTCTGTCTTACCAAAGCCGACATCACCACAAACAAGTTGATCCATGGGCTTGGGTGAGCGCATGTCTCGGATAACATTGTCAATCGCCAATTGCTGGTCAGGTGTTTCCTCAAAGGGAAAGCCGGCAGCAAAGGCATGGTATTGCAATTCATCAAGCGGATAGGAAAAGCCTGTTTGCGCTTCTCGACGTGCATAAATATCCAGTAATTCTGCCGCAACATCATGAACTTGCTCTCGCGCTTTTTTCTTGGCTTTTTCCCACTGACCACTGCCTAAACGGTGTAGCGGAGCATGATCAGGTGCAGCACCTGTATAGCGGCTTATAAGATGGAGTGAGCTTACAGGTACATACAATTTGTCTTTATTTGCATATTCAAGTGTTAAAAATTCTGTGTCTAACTCACCAATTTTTAATGCTTGTAAACCAAGGTATCGGCCAACACCGTAATCTTCATGTACAACAGGCGAGTTTAACGTTAACTCCGCTAAATTTTTTACGATAGCTTCTGTATCACGTTGTGATTTTTTTCGACGCCGACGTTGTAAAACTTGCAAACCGAATAATTGCGGTTCAGCAATTACTGCAATAGACGGCTCACTAAGCAGTAAACCATCTTCTAACGGTGCAACAGTGATAGCCAGTGCGTGATTGCTGTCTATAAATTCTTGCCAACTTTTAACCAGTACGGGTTTTATATCATTATCGCGCAACATTTCTGTTAGCGTTTCTCGACGTCCCGTTGTTTCTGCGGCAAATAATACTTTGCCATTAAAGTTACTGAGAAATTGTTTTAATTTTGCAGTTGTTTCAGTTGCTCGTACATCAAAGGTCAGTGGAGGAGGGGCTTCTGTGGCAAAGTTAATTGCTTGTGGATCTTCGTGTTCAAAATGTTGTAATTCAACACGTGGGAAACGCTTGAAGTGACCGAACACTTCATCAACAGGTAAAAAAACTTCATGAGGACTTAATAATGGATGCTCTAAATCATGGCGTGCATTTTCATATCGCTCATTAATTTCTGACCAGAACGTTTCTACTTCGGTATTTACATCATCTGCTGTAATCAATAATGTTGAATCAGGCAAATAATCAAAAAGGCTGATTGTTTCGTCAAAAAATAACGGTAAATAATATTCTATACCCGGTGATGCTAACCCATTTGTGACATCACGATAAACATTTGTTTGATTAGGATCTCCTTCAAAGCGCGCACGAAATGCTGTTCTGAATTGTGAGATAGCATCTTTATTTAAAGGAAATTCTCGGGCAGGTAATAATTTAATTTCATCAACTTTGTCTATGGAGAGTTGCGTTTCAGGGTTAAACGTTCGAATGCTCTCAATTTCATCATCAAATAATTCAATACGAAAAGGATGTTTACTGCCCATAGGAAAAAGATCAAATAAACTGCCACGTACTGCAAATTCACCATGTTCCATAACTGAAGAAACGCACTGATAACCGCTGTGTTCCAGTCGCAGTCTCATGTCATCAATATTAAAATGTTGTTCTAATGTTAGAGATAAACAAAATGCATCCAGGTAATTTTTGGGTGCAATCCTGTGCATTAATGTTTGTACGGGTGCAATCAGGATACCTTTGGTTAAATCAGGAAGCCTGGCGAGCGTGGTTAACCGTTCTGAAATAATATCCTGGTGTGGAGAAAATCGATCGTATGGCAAGGTTTCCCAGTCTGGAAACTGCAGAATCGAAATATCCTTGCCTGACATATAAAAACGTAATGAATATTCCAGACGTTGCGCTGCGGCCATGTCTGCGGTAATAACTAATACAGGGCCTGTGTGTTGTTTTGCCGCTGAACTAAGGACCAAGCCATAACTCGTGCCATATAATCGACCCCATTGGCTACGAAAGCCTGCTTTTGAAGGGCGTAGTGGATTAAAAGGGGAGGCGTAGCTGGATTCAGTCATTAATTCAATACGGTAGATTACAAAACAGGTCGTATTCTACTACAGAGAGAGGTATTAATTAAATAAGTATATAACGCAAAGGGTGCAGAGGCGCAAAGGTCATAAAGAATAATATTTATTTAATCATTTAAGCAAATTAGCGTTAAACAAATAAAAAATTATAGAATTTAAGTAATATTTTTTACTTTGCGTTGATTTACAACCTTTAAAGAAGAAAGCTTACCGTAATTCTTCGATACTGAATTTTTTTTCCAGAATTTCGGGTTTAATAATCGCGTAGCCTTCTTGTTGCCAATGTCCAAGTTCGATAATTGCAGAGGGTACAACTTTTACAAAACCTTGAAAATCTGATGTTTTATAACCAAAGTCACTCGCTGCTAAAGCACACACTCGAAATTCTACGCCTAACTGACTGTAATATTTCATTCTCTCAACAGTTTCTTTATATTTTTTATAATTACTTTTTGCAAGTGTCACAATTTCAGTTCCATGAATAATGACTTTAATGTCCATAAATTCAGGCGCGTAATTATAAGGGGCTTCTGTAAGTGGGTTTATGTATGAACGTAGCCAATAAAGTGCTGAATTTATTTTGTCTGGTTCATCAAAATAAAACTCAAACATGACTTTGGGTTCTTTATATGGCGTTTCTACATAAGTTGCTTGTTCAGCAGAGACGAATAAAGAATGTATAAAAATAAGAAAAATATAAAATAATCGCATATCAACACTCCAATAGTTATTGGACAAAATGAAAACGACATTGTTCTTTTAGTTTAGTCGAGAAAATGATTTTTATAGTGATTTAAAAATAAAAATGCCGGGATAACCCGGCATTTTATAGTGCTATTTAAGAGATGATTAATTAGAACTTAAAGTAAACGCCGGCAAAAACACCTGAAAAATCCATGTTAGCTTTTACTGTATCGACATCAATTGTATAAGTTTGAGAACGAGTGCCTACTTCAACACCTAAATTAAAGTCAGTAGTGTAGGTAACTTTTGCTGTAATATCAGTAATTTTATTGTCGCCTGCACTAATGGTACTAATTTCACCTGCTAGTGCAAAGCCGGCAGGTAATTGAATTTCTGCGGCTGCATATAACATAGGAATAGTGCCTGAAAAGGATGTTGGATCATTATTTACAACAGCTTTACCATCAATTTGTTTTGCAGTTAAACCAAGATCAAAACTGACAACATTATCAAGAATTTCATAATAAAGAATATAATCTGTCTGAGTTAAATCTAGCGTCGTATTTACTGCACCAGTGTAATTGGTTCCATCAAAATTAAAGTTTGCTGTTCCATTAGTTCCTGTAGAAATCAGCTTTGTATTCATATATTTAAAATTGGGAATAAGAGGAACGGGATGCTCAACCAAAAAGTAAGAATAACCTTCACTTTTTTCTGCTAAATTCATATCGCTTTTTAAATCAGCACTAACACCAACACCGTCAGCATCTGTACTTATATAACCACTTGGGTCATGCTTCCAGCTGCCTGCACCTGCTTGAAAACCTAATACTGTAGCAGCCATGCTTGTTAATGGTAAGAGTGCAACTGCGGCACCAAGTAGTAATTTTTTCATAGTTCACCTTAAAGATCGTTATTGATTATTTAATTAATTATCGTTGCTAACATATTGTTTATTACGATATTTTTTATATTCTGATTTTATTATCGTCAGTTAGCCTAAAAACTCAAGCCATTGTGAGTCTTATTTGGCAGTTAATATACATAAAGTGTGAGGTACTTAGTGATATTTGGCTGAATTTGCTTATTGCCTTAATATTAGTGTGTCACCACGTTGAGTGAATTCGATATTTTTTAAAAATGACATGCCGAGCAATATTTCATCATGGTTCATATTGGGGTTAATTGAGGCGCGTATATTCTGTAACTGGATTGTTCCAATGCTGACCTGATTTAATTCGGTCAGGTTACCAATGATAATACCGTTGGCTGTTTGGTAACGCCGTTCCTGTCCGTATTTCAGCTTAAGTTTTTTTGCGATTTTATCAGGAATAGATATATCACTGGCGCCTGTATCCAGTAGGAAGGTCACGGTGTGATTATTAATTTTTCCTTGAGTGACATAATGTCCATATCGATTACGTTTCAAAACAACTATTCGTTGTTGTTTCGTTATCTCAGTATTAACTTGTTGGTTTGGGTTGTAATCACTTTCAAGCAAATCATCAAATAGAAAAAACACCATAATCATTACCGCAATCCACATTGCTATAATGAATTTATGACCCAGTCGTTTATGTTCGTTACTTTCTGATGACATTAATAGTTGTGTCTTTTATACAAGCTGCTTATTATATAAGCTAAATTTTAATCTGTGAGAATGAAAAATGGTTAAGCCATTATATAAGTTAGTTTTAGCACTCAGTATATCATTCGCTATATTAAGTTCATTAGTATCTTGTACATTATCACCGGATGCCATGGAAACACTTGATAGCTCAATTAGATCATACGAAAGAGCTATCCGTTGGGGAGATTTTACCCGTGCTAAATCATTTCATAAAAATGCGCCAACGTTGTCTGACCTTGAGCGTAGACGATTAAAATTTTACCGGGTGACAGATTATTCGGTACTTCAACATAACACGACGGATAAATACAATTCGTTATTAATGGTAGAAGTGAAATATTATAAGAACGATTTACCCGTAGTAAAAACGATTACGGCAAAACAACATTGGAAGCGCGAGAAAGAAAGCAATATCTGGTACCTGGATTCAGAATTTCCAAAATTCAGATAACTTTTTTTGCTAATGCTTTTGTTCTGAATTTATTGCTGTACTGGTTCCTATTCCTGTTTTGCTACTTATCGATTAACGACAGCATGAATAACAAATTCACTTTCAAAGTACACGGTAAAGTTTTGGTAAACCCATTTAGTTATTGGTGGGTCACCCACTGCTGAATATTTTTCTAATGCTTCACCGAAACGATTCTGCACCATTTCCATTGACATACCACGTCCTGGCAATTTAACGGAATACTCAGTTGCTTCTACAGGTGATGTTGCCTCTTCAAGTGTTGTCATTTCTGAAGGAGTTGGTCCGGCCTTGGGTGCAGGTATACTGATTTCTTCTGCAGATAGATTTGCAGATAACCCAACTAATAGCAAACCTGTTGCTGCAATGT
>JAPHTF010000131.1 GCA_026197095.1 Gammaproteobacteria bacterium | reverse complement strand
TTATCTGTAATTAAATTTATTAAGCTGGGTTCATTTAAAATAATATTTTTTATATATTTAATTTTTTCTGGATTTAATGAATCTGGATCATCGAGCATATAATCCGTATTTAAATCATCACCATCAACAGCAGTGTGTTGGTAATTAGTTAATGAATTAACCCGGGTGGCGTAGGGCAAGTTCCAGGCTTTTTCAGTAAGCTCATAGATAAGCGTAAGATTATCTTTTGTGAAAAGATTTTTATTATTTGGCTGAATTAAAAATGTGAGTGAGTCCTGTTTGCCATAGGTTTTTTCTAAATTTTTAAAGGCAACAAGTTGTGGATTGGTATTACTGAAATAAATATTAAAATCACTGGTAGCAGTGAGATTTTTTACGCCTATTCCAAGCGCAATAACAATAAGTAAAGAGACAAATATAATCCATTTATGATGTTGAATAATGTTATCGGTATAACGCTGTAACATAGTTACTCTCGATTATTAATATTTTGCACCCTTTGTTATATAGAAATTTCAGATATAAAAAAAGCCCTATTCCTGATTACAAAACTGAGAATAGGGCTTTTTAGTGAGCTTACTTAAAATTAAGCTGCAGCATTTGTATCCATTTCTTTATGGTAACTAACAACACGTTCAACTTCATTTTTAGAACCTAATACAACAGGTACACGCTGGTGTAATTCTTTAGGATTAATTTCCATTACACGTTCACGACCAGTTGAGCATGCGCCACCGGCTTGTTCAACAATGAAAGCCATTGGATTACCTTCGTACATTAAACGAAGTTTGCCCTCAGTACCCTTTTCTTTCATTTTTTCATCGATTGGGTACATGAAGATACCACCACGCGTCAGGATGCGGTGAACTTCAGCGACCATTGAAGCAACCCAACGCATATTGAAATCTTCACCACGTGCCCCGGTTGAACCAGCTAAACACTCATCAACATATTTTTGTACTGGCTTTTCCCAGAAACGAGAGTTAGAAGCATTGATTGCAAATTCACGCGTATCTTCAGGAATGGTCATAGCTGGGTGAGTTAATACGAATTCACCAATGTTTTGATCTAAAGTGAAACCATTAACACCGTTACCTGTTGTTAAAACCATCATTGTAGATGGACCGTATAATGCGTAACCCGCACATACTTGCTCAGTACCCGCTTGTAAGAAGTCTTCAGCAGTTGCATTTTGGCAATCGCCTTTACATCTTAGAATAGAGAAAATCGTACCCACGGAAACGTTAACGTCCATATTTGATGAGCCATCTAATGGGTCAAACGTTAATAAGTACTTACCACGTGGGTATTGTTTTGGAATCTCGTAAATATCATCCATTTCTTCAGATGCCATTGCGGCTAAATGGCCGGCCCATTCGTTTGTTTGCAGGAATACATCGTTAGTGATGATATCCATTTTCTTTTGTTCTTCGCCTTGAACGTTTTCACTACCTGCTGAACCAAGTACTCCTACGAGTTCGCCCTGGTTTACGAGGTTTGAGATAACTTTACATGAAGTGAAGATGTCATTTAGAAGAGAGGTGAAGTCACCCGTTGCGGAATCGATATGACGTTGTTCTTCAATGATAAATTGAGTAATGGACGTTTTGCGGTTGTGCATGAATGGCACTCCAATATTATATGTTTGAATAAAAAATACGCCCAATAAAGGGCGTATCATTAAATAGTTTAAAATTTAAGCAATTATATCAGAGTATTATAATATATTAAATATTGATGGGTTTAATTTGTAATTTTATGATCTAAAGGGGGTCGTTTCGGGTGGTAAACATTCTGTATTAGAGGGAAGTTAGAGCCTAAAAGCAGTGATTATCTCTTAAATTGGTTCTAACAATCTGCTTCAGGATAAGTGGCTATGGTGCTTATTTCTTTCATCTTTGTTTCAATCCAGCACTCTGCTTCTTTCATGATCTCTTCAGCCTTTTTACCCCTGGTCTCAATCGCAGGACCAATACTCAGCACGATAGTCCCGGTTTGGCGAGAGAAGAAACCTTTAGGCCAAAATTCACCCGCTGTATGAGCCACAGGCACCACTTTGTGCCCACTTTTAGAGGCCAGGATAGCACCGCCTTTTTTATACTCATATTTGGTCCCCGGCTTAGAGCGGGTACCTTCAGGGAAAATAACAATCCAGATGCCTTGCTTTAAGCGGCTGATGCCTTTTTCAACGATCTGGTTAATGGCTTTTCGTCCGGATTTACGATCAATAGCAATAGGATCGAGTGCTCTGAGACCCCAGCCAAAAAAGGGCAGCCACAAGAGTTCTTGTTTCACCACAAAGGTCAGCGGGGGGAATACGCGTTGTACCATCATTGTTTCGAGTGCTGATTGGTGTTTGCTGAAAATAATACAGGCTTCATCTTTGGGAATATTTTCTGTGCCTTCAACGCGGTAATCAATACGGCATAAATGTCTCAGTACCCAAAGATTGAGTACAGAATAAAAGTTAATAAAGCGATATCGAACAGAAAATGAAAAGGGTAAAAATAATGTGCCGATAATGGAAATATACACCGATGAAATAAACATGGTGCATACGAATGCGAGAGAGTAGAAAGCCTGGAGTAGAGTTTTTAACATATTATTTTAATAATCGTTTTCGATAGCTAATTAATAATAATTATTTAACAGCACCATCTAAAAGTTGGTTAACAAAGTCAGCGAGATCATTATATACAGGAATGCCATCCAGTCCTTCACCTTTTTTAATGGTGCGTTCACCTTTTCCTGTGCGGACTAAGTAAGGTTTGGCGTTTACTGCTTGAGCAGCTTGTAAATCACGTAATGAATCGCCGACCACAAGTATTTCTGATAAATCTGTTAACTTTTCCTGTTTTGCAATATTTAAGTACATACCTGTACCTGGTTTGCGGCATTCGCAATGATCAGCTGGGCCATGTGGGCAGAATTCAATACCATCAATGACTGCATCTTGTTCTTTTAATAAATTAGCCAGTTTTTCATGCATTGCATTCAAGGTATTTATGTCATAAAAACCACGAGAAATGCCAGATTGATTAGTTGCGATATAGACTTTGTAACCCGCATGTTTAAGTTTTGCAATGGCATCAATGCTGCCAGGCAGTGGTATGAACTCATCGACTGATTTAATAAAATTATCAGAGTCTTGATTAATAACACCGTCACGGTCCAGGATGATTATTTTCATAGGTTATTTATTGTTAATAGATTAAGTCAAAAGATATTAACGCAAAGGCGCAGAGAACGCTAAGAACCGCAAAGGAAACCCTAATATTAATACCTATTTTTTATATAAAACTATTAATTTTTTAAATTTATGAACAAAACTTATTAAACTTTGCGCCCCTCCGCGTTCTCTGCGCCTTTGCGTTGGGTTTTAATTCTAAATTCAGATACACGAATACGACCATTAACCATTTTAGAATCACGCTGCATGATTTTATCCATCTTATCCCAGAAAGCCTGGTTTAAATCAAAGTCTGCAGCAATCGCGGTTCCAATTAATAAAATAAATAGATCTGCCGTTTCCTCTGCTAAATCTTCTTTACTTTTACCTTTAGTAACACAAGATGAAATTTCACCGAGCTCTTCAGCCATTAAAGCAATACGATAGGTGAGTTCTTCACCACCCGTATTTTTAAAATCATGTTTATCATGAAAGGCCTGTACTTTAGCCAGCATGTCTTTGTAAGAGTCTTTATTCATAATTACGATAATATATTTTATTTAAGTGAATCAACGTAAAGTTCGCAAAGGCGCAGAGAACGCAAAGAAAATAATTGCTTTACAATTTATATAAATAAAAACTTGGTGCCCTTTGCGTAAAATTCCTAACTTTGTAATTTAGAGATGTCTGCAATTTGCAGAAATAAATTATGCAGCTTATTTAATAATGCAAGCCGATTATTTTTTAATTTTTCATCATCAGCCATAACCATGACATCATCAAAGAATTGATCAACACTTGCACGCAAAGTTGAAAGTTCATTTAACGCGTCTTGATATTTAGCGTGATCAATTAAGTTCTGAACTTTGCTATCAAGTCTGGTTAGCATGCTGTTCAGTTCTTTTTCTGCATCTTCTTGCAGGAATTTTTCATCAACCTTGTCCGCTATTTTAGCTTTAACTTTTTTCAGGATATTTCCAATACGTTTATTAGCCGCGGCCAAACTAGTTGCAGCATCAAGCTGGCGGAAGGCATCAACGGCTAGCAGACGGTTATCAATATCAAGAGGCTTAGTTGGTTTGGTGCTGATGACAGCATCTAAAACATCAGGACGAATACCTTTGTCAAGATAATAAGCATGTAGACGATCCAGTATAAAATCAAACACAGCAGTTTCGGCATCTACGGCTTTAATACTAGCGTTATGTTGTTTAGCTGCAAGCTTAATCAGATCTAATAGATCTAAATCGAGTTTGTTCTCAATTGAAATACGTAACACACCTAAGGCGGCACGACGTAAAGCAAATGGATCTTTATCACCGGTAGGTGTTTGGCCGATGGCGAAAATACCCACCAGGGTGTCTAGGCGATCAGCAATCGCTAATGATTGACTGGTGATAGTTTGCGGTAAGGTATCCCCTGAGAATTTCGGTTTGTAATATTCTTCTAGTGCAGAGGCAACTTCGATATTTTCACCATCATGTTGAGCATAGTAACGTCCCATAGTGCCTTGCAGGCTTGGGAATTCTCCAACCATTTCAGACATGAGGTCGCATTTGCAAAGCTCAGCTGCGCGAGAAGCGAGATTTTTATCACCACCGAGTTGATTGGCAATAGCACCAGCAAGTTTACTAACGCGATTTGTTTTATCTAATAAGGTGCCAAGTTGTTTTTGAAATACAACGTTGCCAAGTTGTTGTTTGCGATCAATGAGTTTGGATTTTTTATCTTGTGACCAGAAAAATTCAGCATCAGCAAAACGTGGTCTGATTACACGTTCATTACCTTCCTGAACTTTGGAAACATCTTTACTTTCAATATTGCTGACGGTAATAAAGTGCGGTAACAAAGTACCTTTTTTATCCACCAGGTGAAAATATTTCTGGTTGGTTTTCATAGTCAGGATCAGCGTTTCCTGGGGCACTTCAAGAAAGCGTTTTTCAAAATTACCCATGACAGCAACCGGCCATTCAACCATGGCCGCCACTTCTTCGAGTAAGTCTTCATCAATGATGGCTGTGCCATTTTTGCTGAGGGCAATTTCATCAACCTGGCCACGTACGGCTTCCTTTCGACGATCAAAATCTGCAATGACTTTACCGTGTGTTTCTAACAGCATTTCATATTCTGATGGTGAAGGAATAGTAATGCTGCCAGGGTGATGGAAACGATGTCCGCGTGTTTCACGTCCACTCTTAACACTTAAAATTTCAGCGTCAATAACATCATTACCAAAGAGTAAAATTAACCAGTGCACCGGCCGAACAAATTGTGCATCCAGATCAGCCCAGCGCATACGTTTGGCAATAGGTAATTTGTCGAGCGATGTTTGAACAATTTCTGCAATCAGTTCGCTGCTCTTTTGACCTTTTTGTTTGCTCTTAAAGTTTAGCCAGGCACCTTTATCGGTTTCGAGTTTTTCAAGGTCTTCAACTTCGACACCACAAGACGTTGCAAAACCTTGTGCAGCTTTACTAGGGCAACCATCTTCATCAAAGGCAGCAGCAAGTGCAGGACCACGACGTTCAATATCTTTATCTTTTTGTTTGACCTGGAGATCATTAATAACAAGTGCAAGTCGACGTGGAGCGGCATATTTTTTAATTTCTGTAAAAGATAAATCCGCTTTTTCTAAACCTTCTTTAACGCCATTATAAAAAGCATTCGATAGTTTACTTAATGCAGTTGGTGGTAACTCTTCAGTACCGATTTCTATAAGAAGATCTTTAGTCGTACTCATTTTTGATCTCCTTTATTTTTTGTTGAGGTGACCATAGGGAAACCCAATTCTTCTCGCCTGGCGTAATACGTTTCTGCCACGGCACGTGAAAGTGCACGCACGCGTAAAATATAGCGCTGGCGTTCGGTAACTGAAATGGCCCGGCGTGCATCGAGTAAATTAAAAGTATGTGACGCTTTTAGCATTTGTTCATACGCAGGCAAGGGTAAGCCCGCTTCATTTAGCTTTTGGCTTTCCTGCTCACATAGATCAAATTGCTTAAATAACTCTTCAACATTGGCATGATCAAAGTTATAGCTCGATTGCTCAACTTCATTTTGGTGGAATACATCACCGTAGCTCACTTTACCCTGTGGGCCGTTTGTCCAAACTAAATCATAGATACTGTTTACCCCTTGTAGGTACATGGCAATACGCTCAAGACCATAGGTGATTTCACCAGTAACGGGTTTACACTCGAGACCGCCAACTTGCTGGAAGTAAGTAAACTGGGTCACTTCCATGCCATTGAGCCAGACTTCCCAGCCCAGCCCCCATGCGCCTAAAGTGGGTGATTCCCAGTTGTCTTCAACAAAACGAATATCATGTACTAACGGGTCTATTCCCAGCATTTTCAATGAATCAAGATACAATTCCTGAATATCGAGAGGAGAGGGTTTGATCGCGACTTGAAACTGGTAATAATGCTGCAGACGATTTGGGTTTTCCCCATATCGGCCATCTGTAGGGCGTCGGCACGGCTGAACATACGCGGTTGCCCAGGGTTCTGGACCTATTGCGCGTAAGAATGTCGCAGGATGAAATGTACCTGCACCCATTTCCATGTCATAAGGCTGCAGAATGACGCAGCCTTTATTTGCCCAATATTGTTGCAGGGCAAGAATAAGGCCTTGAAATGTGTCAGCTGGATGTGAAGTTGTCTCTGATTTAGCCAAGGGTATACCCGTATATCCGTCATTTAAATAAGAGGCGTATTATAACGAGACAAGCGCGCTACGTAACCAGCAATCAGCCTAAATACACGACTTATAAAGATATTTTGTCGGGTGTCGATATAAAAATATAAAGTCACTGGATTTTTAATAGACCAGAGCAACTATAAAACGGATTTGATAGCGGGGGTATATTTTGAAGCAATTATTAAGCAAATTGACTTTTTTATGGATTGTTACTCTATCAAGCACACTGTTGCTGTCATGCGATCAAAAGCACAGCATAGAATATGAACCCGCTTATTCCAGCATTCCTTTAACAACAGGTGATGAAGTACTTATTATCGGGGTGCATCCACTGCATAACCCCAAAAGACTACATGAAGTTTTCGGCCCAATTGTGGAATATTTGAGCCAAAATATTAGTGGTGTGAATTTTAAAATTGAAGCCTCACGAAATTATGCTGCCTATGACAAAAAACTCTATAGTCGAAAATTTCACTTTGCCTTACCAAACCCTTTTCAAACAGTGAATTCACTCAAGCATGGTTATAATGTATTTGCAAAAATGTCAGATGATGAGAATTTTCGTGGCATCTTTTTAGTCAGAAAAGATAGTCATATCAAAAAGGTCACGGATTTAAAAGGACATGCGGTGAGTTTCCCAGCACCCACCGCATTAGCTGCGACACTGATGCCGCTATATTATTTACAGCAGCACGGACTTAATGTGAGGAAAGATATTGATATTAAGTATGTGGGATCACAAGAATCATCCATTATGAACGTGATGTTGGGTAACACTACAGCAGGTACAACCTGGCTACCTTCATGGCGGGTATTATCGAAAGAACGACCTGAGTTAGCAAAAGAGTTAAGAGTTGCATGGAAAACGGCACCGTTACCTAACAATGGTTTAGTGGCACGCGATGATGTTGATGAAAAAATAGTGAGTAAAGTTAAAGAATTATTACTCAACTTACATCAGCATAAACAAGGACAGCAATGGCTTGCTAAAATGGAACTCAGTAAATTTGAAATCGCAACGAATGATACTTATGAGCCCGTAGTGGATTTTTTAAAGCGTTTCAATAAAGAAGTCATGCCCCTTAACTGATATGAAAATGGCCCTTAACTATATAAATAAATTCTGGACTGCATCCATTCGTCGTCAATTAATGCTGGGCATTATGTTAGTTCATGCGGTGTTGATGAGTATCTTTGTATACGACCTGGTTGAACGCCAGCGAGTATTTTTACATTTGCAAAGTGTTGAACAGGCAAAAAGTTTGTCTAAAACGCTAGCCGCAAATAGTGCATCCTGGGTCTTAATGAATGATGTTATTGGTTTAGAAGAAACGCTGCTGGCACAAGTTAATTATCCTTCTTTAGGTTATGCCATGGTATTAAGCCCTGAAGGGCGCGTGCTTGGCCATACTGAAACAAATAAAGTAGGCTTATATATTAATGATCCGATAAGCGAAAAATTATTAACGGTAAAAAAAGAACAAACGGTTCTTGTAAATAATAATCTGTCGATTGATATCGCCTCTCCTATATTAAGTAATGGAGTCTTTATTGGTTGGGCACGAGTTAGCTTAAGCCAAAAAGGCACTGCAAAAAATCTGCAAATTATCACCAGGAATGGCCTGCTATATACATTTTTGGCCATTGTTATAGGTGCCTTGTTTGCTTTCTTTATGGCAAGAGGCATTACCCGGGGACTGAAGAACATCGTTGATGTTGCAGAAGGGGTTAAAAAAGGCAATCAGAAATTACGCGCAGATACTTCCAGGCATGATGAAATCGGTCAGCTTGGTGTAGGTTTTAATATAATGCTGGAGACAGTGAGAAAAAGTAAACGAGATTTGCAAGCCATTATGGATAACTCGCCTGCCCTTATCTATGTAAAAGATCTTAATGGCCGTTTCACTTTTATAAATAAGCGATGTGAAACTATATTCGAGCTTAAACGAGAAGAGTTTCAGGGTAAAACATCACATGAAATTTTTAGTACTGATGTTGCAGATGAAATGCAAAACAATGACATGGATGTTTTAAAGACAGGTCATATTTTAGAATCAGAAGAACGTATACCACTAAGAGATGGTATGCATATTTATAGATCAGTTAAGTTCCCTTTGTATGATGACAATGAAAATATTTATGCAGTTTGTGGCATATCAACAGATATTTCTGCACATATAAAAATGGAAAAAGAGAAATATTATCTTGAACACCAGTTAAACCATACGCAAAAAATGCAGTCAATTGGTCAGTTAACAGGCGGTATTGCGCATGATTTTAATAATTTACTCGCGGTGATCCTGGGTTATACAGAATTAAGTCAGGAGTTGTTCGCAAAGGATAATGAAGTTCTGAACAGCTACCTGAACGAAATTTATACCGCGGGCAAGCGTGGTCGAGAGCTTATAGAACAGATGATGATCTTTAGTCGTAAAGACCGAAACAAAGAAATCCTTGCACCTATGAAGCTTGATTCAACAGTAGAACAAACAATTAATATGTTAAGGGCGACATTTCCAACAAATATTATTATTACAACATCCATTGATAAAAATATTCCTCAGGTGAAAAGTAATTCAAGTTTAATTACTCAGATAGTAATGAATTTATGCATTAACGCTAAGGATAGTATGGATAAGGATGGTGAGTTAGATATTGCGTTGAATGTAGAGAGTATGGATAAACAAAGGTGCAATTCCTGCCATGAAAATTTTTCAGGCGAGTTTGTTGTTATTAACATAAAAGATAATGGAAAAGGGATGGCCGAAGATATTTTAGAGCGTATGTTTGAGCCTTTCTTTACCTCTAAAAATTTAGGAGAAGGAACAGGAATGGGGCTCTCGGTTGTGCATGGTGTGGTGCATAAATTAGGTGGGCATATTGTTGTTATAAGCCATGTTGCTGAAGGTACACATTTTAAGATTGCATTACCTGTTTCGGATGTAAAATGTGAAAACGAGAGTGTCACTAAAATAGATTATATCGAACCAAATTTTTCCGGTTTATCAATCATGATTGTAGATGATGAACCCGCTGTTGTAGGATATTTAGAGGCAATGCTAAAAAAATACCAGGCTACTGTTAAAACATTTACCGACAGCCAGGAGGCATTGGACTATTTTGAACTTAATCCTAAAGAGTTTGATATTGTGATTACCGATCAGACTATGCCAACGTTAACCGGGGTTTCTTTGAGTCAATACATATTGGCGCTGCGTTCAGATATTTCAATTATTTTATGTACTGGTTATTCAGCAGATATCACGGCAGAAACAGCATATGAAATAGGGATAAAAGCCTTTATGCACAAACCCATTGATTCAGAAAAACTTTATAATATAATCAATAAGTTAAAGCAAAGTGTTGCTATGCCTGCATCATAAGTTTTAATAAAAATTGTGAGAAACGTTTAAAAATTTGTTATATTCCCACTATTAAATACTTCTTCATTTCCATTCTCTTGTGGTTATTCTTTAAGTTACGGTTTTTATAATGAGCAAACAACGCAAAGCAGTCGCCCTTATTTCAGGCGGCCTTGATTCTTTATTAGCAGCAAAAGTGATGCTGGAGCAAGGTATACATGTTGAAGGAATCAATTTCTATACTGGTTTTTGTGTTGAAGGGCATACCCACGCCATTCGTAAAAAAGATAAAGCCAAGCCAAAAAGAAACAACGCATTGTGGTCAGCAGAACAGCTTGGCATTAAATTACATATTGTTGATGTGATTGAAGAATATAAAGATGTATTGCTTAATCCTAAACATGGCTACGGACAAAACATGAATCCCTGTTTGGACTGTAAAGGATTTATGGTTAAAAAAGCCGTTGAATGGATTAAAGAAAACGATTTTGATTTTATTATTACCGGTGAAGTGATTGGGCAACGTCCGATGTCACAACGCAGGGATACGATGCCGGTTATTCAAAAAGAATCCGGTGCAGGTGATTTATTACTGCGGCCGTTATGTGCAAAAAACTTACCTGAAACAATTCCTGAAATAGAAGGCTGGGTCGATAGAGAAAAACTTTATGACTTTAGTGGCCGCACGCGTAAACCACAAATGGCGTTAGCAAAAGAATTTGGTTTTGTTGATTATGCCTCTCCTGCCGGAGGCTGTTGTTTCTTAACCGACAAAAATTATTCCGATAAGTTAGTTGATATGTGGCAGCATCGCTCAAGTCGTGATTATGAGCTTGATGACATTATGATGTTAAAAGTCGGTCGACATATTCGTCCAAATGAAAATTTTAAAATGATCGTAGGGCGTGAGCAGGGTGAAAATAAATTTATGGAAGGCTATAAAAAAATATATCCATATATTCATTGCACAAGCCACAATGGCCCGCTGACTTTATTAGATGGAAATATAACCGCAGACGATGCTGAACTTGCTGCACGTATAGCAGCACGCTATGGCCAGGGGCGTGATGCAGATGAAGTCGAAATGTCGGTCAATTATCCTGATGGTAAGAATACAATATTAAAAGTTAAACCGATGCTTGCTGATGAGATACCAGAAGTATGGTATGTATAGTGGTTAAGTTAACTAGGTGGATTTAATTAATAAAAATATTAAACGCAAAGTTCGCCAAGACGCGAAGAACGCAAAGAATTATTTTTACTTAGCGGCCTCTGCGCCTTTGCGAACTTTGCGTTAGATATCGTAAATTAAGAAAATATTTATGAAACATACTTTAGAAGCAAAGCGTTTACTCTGCCCGATGCCGGTGATACGCACGCAAGATAAAATAAAAACATTGGCAGTGGGTGATGTGCTTGAAGTGATATGTACAGATCCTGGTGCATTAAATGATGTGCCTGCGTGGTGCCGTATTAATGGACACAAAGTACTGGAAACAAAAACTGTGGATGATGAAGTGATTATTATTATTGAGGTTGTTGATAATGAAAATCGTGATGCCGGAGATAAAGAACAATGAGTCATGATCATGGGCACCATCATCCTGATCCATCACAACCTGTTGATGATGATGGTAATCTTTTATTAACCTCAAGCACGCGTTATAAAGACACGGTTCGTGTAACGATCATTGGTTCCATTGTCGATTTTCTTTTAGGTGTTGCAAAAATTACCATTGGTTTTATTGCACAGTCACAAGCATTAATTGCTGATGGTGTTCACTCTTTATCTGATTTAGCCACAGACTTTGCCGTTTTATATGCAGCTAAACACTCTCATCAAGAAGCCGATGAAGAACACCCTTATGGTCATGGCCGAATTGAAACGGTTGTCACCGTAGGTTTAGGTATTGCTTTAATGGGTGTAGCGATTGGCATTATGATTGATGCCACTAATCGTTTGTTTAACCCGACGACTTTATTTGTACCGGGTGTACTGGCCTTATCGATTGCAATTATTTCAGTCATTGCAAAAGAAGCGATCTATCAATACACCATGGTGATCGCGCGCCGTTACCGTTCCAACATGTTAAAAGCCAATGCCTGGCATAGCCGAAGTGATGCGATCTCATCAATCATTGTGGTGGTCGGCATTATCGGTAGCATGGCGGGTTTAACTTACCTTGATTCGATTGCCGCAATTGGCGTAGGTATTATGATCGCGAAGATCGGCTGGGACTTAGCCTGGCACAGTATTAAAGAACTCATAGATACAGGTTTGGATGCAGAGCGGGTTAAGGAAATTGAAAAAAATATTTTGGGTGTGGAAGGTGTTACAACTTTGCACGTATTACGTACCCGCCAGATAGGTGCAGATGCGTTGGTTGATGTTCATATTCAGGTTGATCCCTATATTAGCGTGT
This sequence comes from Gammaproteobacteria bacterium, assembly GCA_026197095.1. GTDB lineage: Bacteria > Pseudomonadota > Gammaproteobacteria > UBA6429 > Thiohalophilaceae > JAGLTQ01. Next base: position 5,780 of record JAPHTF010000131.1, on the reverse strand, counting down.
CTGAAGCACACTATATAAGTGAAACAGTCCGCAGTAAGTTGATAAAAAAAATTGAAGAAGTGATTGATGTCATGGTGCACATTGATCCCGAAGATGATGAAGATGCTGGACCAATTGAAAAATTACCCTTAAGAGCTGAAATATTGAAAAAAATGGAATTAGCATGGGCAGGTATTGAAGAAGCGAAAAAGATCGATTCAATTACCCTGCATTATTTAGAGGGAAAAATACAAATAGAACTTTTGTTACCGCTGGCAATTCTGCATAATGCGCAACCAGATGCAGATACAGCGGTAAAACAGCGCTTTAAAGACGCACTGAAAAATGTAAAAGAAATTGATCGGGTTTCAGTACATTACCACTGAACACATATAATGGTTGCACCGTATTGGTGCGAGCAAGGGTTTTTGTGCACTATTTTGGACATAAAAATCAATTTAAAAAACAGCGTTAAGAATTTTTTATTTATATATCAGTGTCTTAGCTAAATTCTATGAGTGGCACGTTTAGTGCTCTTAACAGCAGCATATAACTAACAGTTTTAAATAAATATATTATCAATACTTCTAGGAAATCGGAGATAGACCATGTCTGACAATGTTTTAAAGATGATTAAAGACAACGGCGTTAAGTTCGTTGATTACCGTTTTACTGATACTCACGGTAAAGAGCAGCATGTTTCTTGCCCTGCTCATACTGTTAATGAGGATTTGTTTACTGAAGGTAAAATGTTTGATGGCTCATCAATTGAGGGCTGGAAAGGTATTAATGAATCAGACATGATCATGATGCCAGATGCTTCAACAGCCGTTATGGATCCTTTTGCGGACGAACCCACCTTAATTCTGACTTGCGATATTATTGAACCTGCTACAGGTCAAGGTTATGAGCGTGACCCACGTTCTGTAGCAAAACGTGCTGAAGCCTATTTGCAGTCAACTGGCATCGCCGATACAGCATACTTCGGACCAGAACCAGAGTTTTTCATTTTTGATGACGTTCGTTGGAAAACAAGCATGAGTGGTATGTCGTACTCTATTGATTCTGATGAAGCAGAATGGAACTCAGAAAAAGTATTTGAAGATGGCAATATAGGTCATCGTCCAGGCACAAAAGGGGGTTACTTCCCGGTTCCTCCAGTAGATTCATTAAACGATTTACGTGCGGCTATGTGTTTAGCAATGGAAGAAATGAATCTTGAAGTTGAAGTTCATCACCACGAAGTTGCAACAGCAGGCCAATGTGAAATCGGTACAGTATTCGATACGTTAGTAACTCGTGCGGATAAAACACAAATTCTTAAATACTGTGTTCATAATGTTGCACACATCTATGGTAAAACAGCGACTTTCATGCCTAAACCATTAGTGGGCGATAACGGTTCTGGTATGCATGTTCATATGTCTTTAGCAAAAGATGGCCAAAACTTATTCTCAGGTGATGAGTACGGTGGCTTGTCTGAAACAGCTCTTTACTACATTGGTGGTATCATCAAACATGCTAAAGCGTTAAATGCATTTACGAATGCTTCAACTAACTCTTACAAGCGTTTGGTTCCAGGCTTCGAAGCACCTGTTATGTTAGCTTATTCAGCACGTAACCGTTCAGCTTCTATTCGTATTCCTTTTGTATCTAATCCAAAAGGACGCCGTATTGAAGTACGTTTCCCTGATCCAACTGCTAACTCTTACTTAGCCTTCTCTGCAATGTTACTGGCAGGTCTTGACGGTATCCAGAACAAGATTCACCCAGGTGAAGCAATGGATAAAGATTTATATGACTTACCACGTGAAGAAGCGGATGCAATTCCACAAGTATGTCATTCATTTGATCAAGCATTAGCAGCATTAGATGCTGATCGTGATTTCCTGACAGCAGGTGGCGTTTTCTCTGATGACATGATTGATGCATTCATTGAATTGAAGAGCGAAGAAATCACTCGTTTACGTATGTCTACGCATCCGGTTGAATTCGATATGTACTACAGCTGCTAATAGCTTAAGTTATATTAATAAAAACGCCCTCTATATGAGGGCGTTTTTTTTATGCCAAAAATAATTATTTAGAAATCTTTCTATACAGCTCGTCATTGCGAGCGAAGCGTGGCAATCTCATGACAAGATTCTCTTTTTTGCAGATTGTTTCGCCATAAAAGATCATGGCTAGCAAAGACAATGGAGCTTTATTTAAACAAGCTTGTTTATCTGAAACCGGTTAGCTATGCTGTGAATATGAATAAATTATTTCTCGCATTAATCTGTCTTTTATTCGCTGTTTCGGTAACAGCCGAAACGGTATATAAAAAAATCAATCCAGATGGCAGTGTTGAATTCACTGATACCGGTTCACAAGACAGTGAAGAAGTTAAAATTCGCAAACCGACGACCTACGCGCCACCGCGTTTACCTAACTTGGATTTACCGGTTAAAAAATTAAAACCAAATTTTAATTACACTATATCAATAACCTCACCCGCTGAAGATAGCGTTATTAATGATCAAACAGATGTTACCGTGACCGTATCTGTTTCACCAACACTGCTCAGCGGACAGGGACATCAAATTCGTTATGAGCTCGCGGGTGAATCGAAACTGAGTCAAAATTTATCAGTTACTTTTATGAATGTTCCCCGCGGAACACATAGTCTTATTGTCAGTGTTGTCGATTTAAATGGTGAAGTGGTGAGTCCAATAATTTCTCAGACTTTTCATATGAAACGTTTTTTCAGGAAACCTGCTCCCCCAATAAAACCAAAAGTCCCATAGTTTTATCTCGCACCAATATGGTGCAATTAAATCTTCTATGTAATACCCTTAGTGCCCCAGCTCAAAAACATTGGCTTTATGTTTATTACTTATACGGCTAACTCATTGTTTTTATTAGCTATTTATATTTCGCATTTTAACGCTCTTTTTAGATGGCGTTGGCTTGGTTTTTGCTCAAGAGTATAGAGAGATATAAGGTATATGATGAATCAACAGCTAGAAAATCAACAGCGTGTATTAGAAGGCATGAGTACCGTTGTTTTGCTTTTTGATGACAATTTATTACTTAAGTACATTAATCCAGCCGGAGAGATGTTATTTGAGCAAAGCGCACGTCATATGCTGAGTTTAGCTTATGTCGAGTTGATTCAGCATCGTGACGAGATTTCACTAAACAAGTGGGTAGAAGAGATTAAGTCTGGCCAGTCTTTTACCCGACATGAAGTACCACTGGTTTTATTTCATGAAAAAGAAGTAACAGCCAATTTAACCATTTTGCCTTTAACGGCCAGCGATGAAAAAACAGAATATTTAGTAGAGATTATTCCTGTTGACCGCTGGATTCGAATTACACGTGATGAACAGCGCGTAGAACAACAAGAGGTGACACAAGAAATATTACGTGGCCTTGCTCATGAAGTTAAGAATCCATTAGGGGGGTTGCGGGGTGCCGCGCAACTTTTGGAGCGCGAGTTACCGAGTGAGGAGTTGAAAGAATATACACAAGTGATTATTAGTGAAGCTGATCGGTTACAAGCACTGGTTAATCGAATTCTTGGGCCTGCCGGTATGCCAAAAGTTAAAGAAGTGAATATTCATGAAATTTTAGAGCGGGTTAGAAGTTTAATAAAGATTGAAGTGCAGGACGGAATACATATCCATCGTGATTATGATGTCAGTGTACCTGACGTTAAGGTTGATCCTGATATGTTAATTCAGGCTTTATTAAATATTGCACGCAATGCATGTGAAGCATTAGGTGGTAAAGGCAACTTAACATTTAAAACACGGGTAGTCAGAAAATATACTATCGGTCATCAGCGCCATAAGTTAGTGGCATGTATAGAGGTGATTGATGATGGCCCTGGAATACCAGCGGACATAAGAGAGAAGATCTTTTTCCCAATGGTAACAGGACGAGCAGAAGGAAGTGGCTTAGGTTTATCTATCTCTCAGTCATTAATTCAGCAGCACGATGGATTAATTGAATGTCAGAGTGAACCAGGCCGAACAGTATTCTCTGTGGTATTACCCATTAATTAAAAGGTGAAAGGAAAGTATGAGCGTTAATGAAAACAAGGAAAATATTTGGGTCGTTGATGATGATCGCTCAATACGCTGGGTGCTGGAAAAAGCATTAACAAATGCAGATATGGAAGTGCGCACATTTGAAGAAGCCGACAGCGTGCTTCATGCTTTAGAGCGTTCGCAACCTGACGCTATTATTAGTGATGTACGTATGCCGGGAATGGATGGTTTAGCCATGCTGGATAAAATTCATGCGCATCACCCAGATTTACCGGTCATTATTATTACTGCACATTCTGATTTGGATAGTGCAGTCTCAGCCTATCAGGGCGGTGCCTATGAGTATTTGCCCAAACCCTTTGATATTGATGAAGCCGTTGAACTTACACGCCGTGCCGTAAAGCATCACAAAGAAGTATCAAAAGAAAAAGAAAGCACTATAGAGCCTTTACAGCAAACTGAGATCATCGGTGAAGCGGCTTCAATGCAAGAAGTGTTTCGCGCCATTGGTCGTTTGTCTCGCTCAAATATTACAGTACTTATTAATGGTGAATCGGGAACAGGTAAAGAACTCGTTGCAGAAGCACTTCATCGACATAGCCCGCGTGCAGATAATGCCTTTATTGCCTTAAACATGGCCGCGATTCAGCGTGATTTATTAGAGTCAGAACTCTTTGGTCATGAGAAGGGTGCGTTTACCGGTGCGCAAGCCATGCGCAAAGGGCGTTTTGAACAAGCCGATGGCGGGACTTTATTTTTAGATGAAATAGGTGATATGCCAGCTGAATTACAAACACGTTTATTACGTGTCCTGGCAGATGGTGAATTCTATCGTGTCGGTGGCCACAGCCCGGTAAAAGTGGATGTACGTATTATTGCAGCAACACATCAAAATCTAGAAGAACGAGTTGAGAATGGTAATTTTCGTGAAGACTTGTTTCATCGTCTAAATGTCATTCGTATACATATTCCTGCATTACGAGAACGCAGAGAAGATATTGGTTTACTGGCTCGTCATTTTTTACAAGCAGCAGCTACCGAACTAAATATGGAAACAAAAACATTAGATGATGAGTCAATAGCATTTTTGCAAAAATTAGAATGGCGCGGCAACGTAAGACAATTACAAAATACCTGCCGCTGGTTAACCGTCATGGCGCCAGGACAAGAAGTTCATCTGGATGATTTACCTCCCGAGCTAACAAGTAAAGAATCAAAATCACAAATGAGTGATGACTGGGTTAAGGTTTTACAGTACTGGGCAGAACAACAACTTGCACAAGGTGAAACAAATTTATTCGACAAAGCAACACCCCAGTTTGAACGTGTCATGATCCAAACAGCGCTTCGAAGTGCCGGTGGTCGACGCCAGGATGCTGCTCGTTTACTGGGCTGTGGACGCAATACCTTGACACGAAAGATTAAAGAACTGGATATGGAAGATACGGTTTAGTATTTCTCTGTCATTGCGAGAGAATCTTTAGCTGCGAGCAAAGCGTGGCAGTCAGTAACCGTGGCAATCTCTTAAGGAATGCGCTTTCTATAGATTGCTTCACCCTATAACCCGGGTTCGCAATGATGGCCTTATTTATTGAAACACTTCTCGCCAGTAAATAATCCGATCATCACCACGGTACAAACCAAATGATGCTGTGCCAGTCGGATCGTTATCATGTGTACCGTTATCATCCCAATCATATTGAAGCCATGATGGTGAGGTTAAAGTAACTCCAATGTCACCCGTATTATTTGCACCCGGAGATTTGA
>JAPHTF010000129.1 GCA_026197095.1 Gammaproteobacteria bacterium | reverse complement strand
GAAGAAGGTGTTGAAGGTCTTGTTCACGTATCTGAAATGGACTGGACTAACAAAAACATTCACCCAAGCAAAGTTGTTTCTTTAGGTGATGAAGTTGAAGTTGTTGTTCTTGATATCGACGAAGAACGTCGTCGTATTTCTTTAGGAATGAAACAGTGCCAGGCAAATCCCTGGGATGACTTCGCGGGTAACTTCACTAAAGGTGACAAAGTTACAGGTACAATCAAATCAATCACTGACTTCGGTATCTTCATTGGTATGGACGGTGGCATTGATGGTTTGGTTCATTTATCTGATATTTCCTGGAATGACACCGGTGAAGAAGCCGTTCGCAGTTACAAGAAAGGTGACGAGATTCAAGCCGTTGTTCTTTCGGTCGATCCAGAACGTGAACGTATTTCTTTAGGTGTTAAGCAATTAGATAAAGACCCGTATGCTGATTTTGTTGCTGATAATCCAAAAGGTAGCATTGTTAAAGGTACTATTGGTGAAGTTGACGCTAAAGGCGCTGTTATCGATTTAGGAAATGGTGTTGAAGGTTACCTTCGTGCCTCAGAACTTTCTCGTGATCGTGTTGAAGATGCGCGCACAGTATTAACGACTGGCGAAGAAATCGAGGCTAAATTCACAGGTATTGATCGTAAGAGCCGTAACATCAGCTTGTCGATTAAAGCGAAGGATACAGCTGAAGAAAAAGCAACAATTAGTGATTATAAGAGTGGCACAGCGCAATCTGGTGCAACTTTAGGTGATTTACTAAAAGAGCAAATGGGTAACGGGGACGAGTAAGTCCCTGATTCCAATTGAAAAATTGGTTTCCATACGGCGTGACTTGTATTAATATGGTTATATATACAAGGAAACCGTAAGGTAATAATAATGACAAAATCAGAACTTATTGAAATTCTGGCGCAAAAACAGACTCAACTGGCTTATAAAGACGTTGAGTTAGCCGTTAAAAATATGTTGGAGCATATGGCAACAACATTAGCAAATGGCGAGCGTATTGAAATTCGCGGTTTTGGTAGCTTTTCATTACATTACCGTCCGCCACGTGTGGGCCGTAATCCGAAAACAGGTGATTCTGTGGACTTAACTGCGAAGTATGTTCCACACTTTAAGCCAGGTAAGGAAATGCGGGAACGGGTAAACGAAAGTATGGCAAGGGTTGAAATTACGAATTAATATCAACTTATCAGCTCATTTAAAAAACGGCATAGCGTTTATACTCTATGCCGTTTTTTTATGCGCGAAATATTTTTATCTGCTTATATTATTAGGATCGTTCTGGATTTATTGTTCATATTAATAATCTAAATGTGTGTAGTTTCTAATAGCGAAATTATACAGTCCAAAAATTAACGAGAGACTCTACGCACAGGAACGGATTGTGGTTCATGCGGAGCAGAAATTCGTGAAATTATTCAGAAAAGCAAAAATAGCTGAAACAATTCAATAGCTTAGAAGGTGCTAATAATAGAGCCAAACAGGGCCAAATATTTACCTTTTCTATTAAGAATTATAGTGATTGTGCCGATACTAATTACAATGATTTCAAGTATTTAGATATCTTTATTGTTGTTTGTAGTCGTCTTAATTATTTATAAATCGAACTTTATATGACAGCGTTTCAATCACAGGTTAAGACAAAAACGAGCCTTCGTTTTCAATATATCGTATCTGCAATTGTGGTTGTGGCATTATTTTTTATCGGTTCATTAATCGCGAGTTTTTATTTCAAATATGCCACTGAAAAAAATACTTCCCTTATAAATCTGCACAAAATTATCACAGTACATGTTGATGAATTGAGAAATTCAGTATGGGAAGCGGATAAATCGCTATATGTACTGCTAAGCGATTCAGAAAATGTGAATGATGACATAATAAAATCCAGATTTAATTATGTTGACGAGAAACTAAAAAAAATTTCCAATATTTCTGATTTTGAAAAAGTCGGGTTATTGGAGCATCTGAATAATTTGAAAGTGACACATGATAAATTAAATGCTGAGGTCATTCTTCTTTTAGATTTGCGCAAAGATGTGAATTGGTTGTTCCCTATACTACCACTTATTAATACAACTTTAACTGAATCAAACAATAAGTTTGAAACAGCACTGAATCAGGCATTAAAAGAAACGTATGATTTAAGTGATAAAAAGCATTCTAATGAAGCTTACCGGGTATTGGATGATATAAAAAATATCTGGAGCCTTAAAAGGCTTGATTTTCGGGGAGCACTAATACGATACGCCGGACTAAATACAATCAATAAATCTCAGGAAAAAAATATTGAAGATTATTACTCACTGATAAAGGAAAAATTAAAAAAACTTGATGCTATTGATAAGGCAAACGGTTTGGGGTTCGTAACAAAAAATTCGCTACAAGTTATGCGTACCAGTTCAATTCAGTGGTACAAAGAATATAAAACATTTCTGGAAGTTAAAAATACCAACTCATGGCGTTCAGATGTTGATTTTATTCGTAATAAGATACAACCATTACAAAAACAAATATTTGACCAGCTTGAGTCATTAGAGAAAACGCTAAATTTATGGGCATCGATAAATACAAAACATGTTGATGCAGCAGGGAAGAAAATTAATGTAGAGTTATGGTTTCTTACCGGTATTGCAATCTTATTTGTTATTTTAATATATTTTAAATTTAACAAATCATTATTATTGCCTTTAGAAAAAATTACAGAATCTATCGCGGAACATGCGGGTGATACTGAAAATATGATTTTTCCAGAAAGAGGTAGTAAAGAAATCGATATTTTGATAACAGCATTCAATAATATGCGCAAACAAGTACACCACCGTCAAATGGTGCTTGAATTTCAAGCTATGCATGATTCTTTAACAGGCCTTCCAAATCGAGCATTACTACAAGATCGTATCGAGCAAGCTATAAATCAGGCCGAACGAAACAACACGGGAATGACTTTACTTCTTTTAGATTTAGATAGATTCAAAGATATTAACGATACATTGGGTCATCCTGTAGGTGATATTGTATTAAGGAAAATTTCACGCCGCCTGGAAGATTGTTTAAGAGCGACTGATACAGTTGCTCGTTTAGGTGGTGATGAGTTTGCAATTATTACCAGTTACAGTGAACGCTCACAAATTGAATCTTTCATAGATCGAATTATTAAAAATATCGAGCGAGTTATTACCATAGCAGATCAAAATCTCTATGTTGGTCTTAGTGTTGGTGTAGCCTCCTTTCCAAAAGATGGCTTAAATGCCGACACATTAATACAGCATGCTGACATCGCAATGTATAGTGCTAAAAGAGAGAATAAAAATAAAGAATTTTATGATATAGAAAAAGATTATTACAGTGCAGATAACCTGACGCTATTAGCCGATTTGAAGGCCGAATTTAAAAATCCTACAGATAAAATTCAACTATATTTTCAACCACAAATTGACGTTCACACAGGTGAAGTTATATGTGTCGAATCCTTAATACGCTGGAACCATCCAGTACAAGGGTATTTGCCTGCAGAGCAGATTGTCAGAATGGCAGAGCAAACAGGGTTGATTTCTGAGTTAACATATTGGGTATTAAGTGAGTCGATAAAAGTATTTTCAAAATGGGACTGTAAGGATATTACATTCTCTATTAATTTATCTGTGTGGAATTTACAAGATGTAGAATTAATACCCTATATCAGCAGGATATTGAATGATTCAAAAATACAACCTGAAAAAATTTCATTTGAAATCACTGAAAGTGCAGTAATGAATGATCCTGTTCGTGCGAGAGAAGTACTTCAACTGTTAAATGAAATGGGAATAGAGCTGGCAATTGATGATTATGGAACGGGATTTTCATCATTAGCCTATTTGAAGCTACTTCCTGTCAAATATCTTAAAATAGATAAATCATTTGTAGTGGATATGCTGAATGATGAGGATGATGCTATTATCGTTCATTCAACGATTGAACTGGCACATAATCTTGGTTTGGCTGTTATTGCAGAAGGTGTTGAAACTGAGAAAACGTTGATTAAGTTACGTGAGCTAGGTTGTGACTATGCTCAGGGATATTACATTGCTAAGCCAATGCCCTCGACTGAAATACAACAATGGGTGAAAAATCATAAACCAAATAATATGGCATAATTCGCCGTAGCTGAGCATGACTGAGTGAAATTTGTCTTAGTTAAACTTAAGTCTGATTATGTACTTGAATAATGAATAAACAATAAAAATAAAGGCAAGTGGAATAATTGCGGTTTGAAATAAAAAAATAACAATTAAGTTGACAACATTCTGGGTGGTTTCTTCTGCTGCTTGTTTATATTGTTCAATTTTTTTATTGATGTCCAGCATTTCTGATGTTGAGTTGTAAAATTCTTTAGCGCTTTCCCATACTGATTTTTTCTTGATGTTTGGTTGTATAAATTGTTCCTGATTGTTCAGTTCACCAATTTGTTGAGCTGCAGATTCAAGTTGATCAGTTGAGCTGGTGTATTCTTTTTCAAGAAACATACTGTATACAGCTTCATTCGCCAGACCAGTCATGGGAACAGCGAAACGTAAAACGATTAATAACAAACTAAGTCGCAAAATAAAAATGCGTATATGAAAATATCTTCTGGATTCGGTAAACAACATAATAAAACCAAGCAAAAGAAAAAAGATTAAAGTATAGCCAAAAGCAGGCCAGCTACTCATGGTGAGAAAAATTTTTTGTATCCCTAATGATGTTGTACTTGCAAGCATAACCCAGGAAAATCGTTCGATTAAATCATTGACCGGGTCTAAAATTTGTCCGGGTGTCAGGTTAATACCAATGCCTGCAGGCTGTATTGCAACTTCAGTGCCTTGTGCAACAGAGATAACACCGTTTAAAGATTTGGCTATTCCAAAAGCAATAAGAGCACGATTAAATGCTTTGTCAATATGTTGTTTGCTGGATGTATCTAATGTCTGAGTAAAATTAAATGTAATGGCAATGATAAATAAAAACGCCAATAAAATTTTTGTTGAGCCTGCTTTGATGATGTTTTTTTTTATTGTGGAG
>JAPHTF010000107.1 GCA_026197095.1 Gammaproteobacteria bacterium | reverse complement strand
GTTAGAAATACACGACCTGCATAAAACATATAAAAATGGTGTTCAGGCATTAAGTGGAATCAATCTTGAAGTTAAGCAAGGTGATTTTTTTGCTTTACTGGGTCCTAACGGTGCAGGTAAATCAACAACGATTGGCATCATCTCTTCATTAGTCAATAAAAGTAGTGGTGAAGTTAAAATATTTGGCCATGATATTGATCACGAACTTGAAACAGCAAAAAGTTTTATTGGTTTAGTCCCGCAAGAATTCAACTTCAACCAGTTTGAACCTACGATTGAAATTGTGGCTAACCAGGCGGGTTATTATGGTATTAATCGTAAGCTGGCGTTTCAGCGGGCAGAAAAATATCTAAAGCAACTGGGTTTATGGGAAAAACGTCGTGTTATTGGTAGAGAATTATCTGGTGGCATGAAACGGCGCTTAATGATTGCACGTGCATTAGTTCATGAACCAAAAATTCTTATTTTAGATGAACCTACTGCGGGTGTTGATATTGAAATTCGTCGTTCGATGTGGACGTTTCTCCGGCAAATCAATGAGCAAGGTACAACGATTATTCTGACTACACACTACTTAGAAGAAGCAGAATCATTGTGTAAGAATATTGCTATTATCAATAATGGTCTTGTGATTGAAAATACAGGCATGAAAACTTTGCTGGCAAAGTTACACGTTGAGACTTTTATTCTGAATACAGAAGAATCTTTGCAAGATAAATTACAGGGCTGGGAAGAAGCAAAGGGTTGTAATGTTAAGTTAATCGATGACACAACATTTGAAGTGGAAATTTCTAAACAATACAGTTTGAATAATTTATTTGTTGAATTAGATAAACGAAATATTAATATTTCAAGTTTGCGCAGTAAAAGTAATCGTCTTGAAGAACTGTTTGTTCATCTGGTTGAGGAGGGAACACGATGAACCTGAATCAACAATTTATCGCATTTAAAACGATTGTAACAAAAGAAATTTTACGTTTTGCGCGTATCTGGCTACAAACAATTGTTCCGCCAGTGATTACGACAGGTTTGTATTTTGTTATTTTTGGACAACTTATTGGTTCTCAACTGAGTAATATCGCTGGCTATTCATATATTGATTACATTATTCCCGGCATCATTCTTATGTCGATTATTAATAATTCATACGCGAATGTGGTGGCATCATTTTATATGTCAAAGTTTTCACATTTCATTGAAGAAATGATTGTCTCACCCATGCCTAACTATTTAATACTGACAGGTTATGTCATTGGTGGTGTGGCTCGGGGGCTGGCAGTTGGTTTAGTTGTTGCAATAATATCGACTTTTTTTGCGGAGCTGAATATACACAGTTATTTTATTTTATTTTCAGTGGTTATCTTAACTGCGATTTTGTTTTCACTCGGTGGTTTTATCAATGCGATTTATGCCAATTCATTTGATGATATTTCAATAATCCCCACCTTTGTATTAATACCTTTAACCTATCTGGGAGGTATTTTTTATTCTATTGATATGCTGCCAGCATTTTGGCAAACGGTATCATTAGGTAATCCAATTCTTTATATGGTCAATGCGATGCGCTATGGCATGCTCGGTGTATCAGATATCGATTTAGTGACAGCGTTTAGTATTATTATATTATTTGTTGTAGCGTTATTTAGCTTCTGTTTGTATTTGTTGAATTCCGGAAAAGGTATTCGTAGTTAAATATAAATGATTTAACTTGTTTTATACTTTATTGAGTAACTTATCCATTAAGCGTGTTGATAATAGCCGCTTTAAATAGCCAAATAAATAGGTCGGAACGGTAACATAATAACGCGCTTTTGGTTTTTTACTTTCCAAAGCATGAATCACTCTTTTTAAAACCGCTTCTGGTGGCAAGGTGAAAGGTACCGCGGGACCAACAGTTGTGAGACGTTTTTCAGTTGCGACATAGTCTGATTTAAATCGACTGCTTTCTTTATCAATATTATTCTTATACATCTCAAAAGAATTTTTACGAAATTGACTTTCAATTGGTCCAGGCTCAACTAATGAAATAAATACATTAGTGCCTGTTAACTCTTGTCTTAAGGTGTCACTCAAACCTTCAATAGCATACTTGCTGGCACTATAAGCACCACGAAACTTTAAAGAAATAAAGCCCAGCACAGAACTATTCTGAATAATTCGACCATAACCTTGTTTGAGCATGACAGGTAACACCTGATTCGTAAGCTCATGCCAGCCAAAGACATTGGTTTCAAATTGTTGCCGTAATGCATCGGTGCGAAGATCTTCAACCGCACCGGGTTGCGCATAGGCGCCATTGTTAAACAGCGCGTAAAGTGATCCACTTGTCCGGTTCAGGATTTCTTTTACGGCATTTTGAATTGATAAGCTATCAGTGAGATCAAGACATAAGCTTTCCAGCCCCATTTCATTTAACCTGCTGACATCATCTTTTTTTCGTGCAGTGGCAAAAACACGATAACCGCGTTGTTGTAAACCTTTTGCGACACAAAGTCCTATACCGGTAGAACAGCCGGTGATAAGAATGGTTTTTTGATTAGTAATAGTCATGTTGTATTTTTGTCAAAAGGTTATGCAAGCAAAACAGCAATAATACCAGTAAAGAAAATTCCATCAAAGGTACCTGCGCCACCGATAGATGCGGTAGGTACACCCATTTGTTTAATATCTTTCAAGCGTAACAAATCAGCACCAATGAGTACCCCTAATGTTCCGCAGATATAGGCAAGGGGAGCGCTATTCTCAGGAGACAGCATTAATGCGGACAAAGCGGCGGAGATGGGTGCAATAAAAACAGGTATACCAATCCCGAGTCCCTTGACTGGACGACTAAAAGAATAACTAATAAAAGTAACAAAGATAATAGCGGTGATTAAGTGTAAAAAATCTATCGAATGTATTGTTATTAAATATAGAGAAAAAGAAATGGGGATTAATGCGCCACCTACATTTAATGCGATAATTGTTTTGCCCTTAATGAATGGTAGCGGTTTTAATAACGCGCGAGGAAGAAAATAATTCTCTGGCATTTTTTCAAATGAAGAATTAATTGTAAATATACGTAAATTGATCAGGCTCCCAAATAAGGTACAGCCTAAAAGTAAAATTGCAGAGTCAGGAGAAAGGCCCAGCTTTGCTAATACAATACTAAAAATCCCAAGTTGTAGTATGACAATCAGCAGAATAGATAAAAACGCTAAATATAAAAGTGGCATAATTTATAAAAGTGTTTTTATATTTTGTGCTAATAGATGTTTCAGTGAGATTTGATTTGTACTATGGGAAATACTGTCACTGCTCCAAATATTTTTAATGTTTGAATTATTTAATGTGTCTAATGCATCTTTAGTAAACAAAGCGTGGGTAGCAATAACATCAACTTGTAGAGCACCGCTTTTATACAGTTTTATTGCTGTTTGTGCGACGGTGTTCCCAGTGCTAATGACATCATCAATCAGTATAATGTGCTGGTTGTGGTAGTCGATTTCAGGAAGCTGGATTTCAACCCTGGTATCACTGTGTCGCGTTTTTGTTGCAACAGAATAAGGAGAGTGACTTATTTCGGCAACACTTTTAACCCACTGTAAAGATTCTTCATCGGGTCCAAGTAAATGAACGGTTTTATTCAATGATTTAATAAACTCACCGAGTAAAGGTGTCGCAGTTAATACGATATTATTTGTATCGGGAATAACCGTATCTAATGATTGAATTCGATGCAAATGCGGATCAACGGTGATGATGTCGTCAACTAATTCACTCAACCACCGTCCGATAATATGCTGGCTCACGGCTTCTTCGGTATGAAACGATTTATCCTGTCGCATATAACAAAGATAGGGTGCAACCAAACTTAAGCGTTTTATACCTTGTGTTCGCGCAGTTTTGCACGCCAGTAATAATTCAATCAATTTATTATTTGGATAATCAAGGCTTAAATACAAAATAACATGATCACTTTTCTTTTCAGGTAACGTGACCAGGCTTTCTTTATCAGGAAAATGATGAATATCTATTTCGTGAGACGAAATATTAAGTATTTCAGCGACATTTTTTCCTTGTTGATGATAACCGGGGAATGTGTAAATAGCTGCTTTCATAAGGCGCTTAGATTTCCATATACGATTGAGTAACTTTATATGCTGCACCAATACTATAACCAGTATTTTCATTGGCTAATGTTGTTGCAAATTTAAAGTCAGCAGGGAACTCTGCGTAAATACGATATAGCAAATCACCTTTCTGGACTTCATCACCTAATTTTTTCTTGAGATCTATACCTGCATTTTTATCCATGGGTGCACCGGCACGGCTGGCAATCTTGGCAAGTTGAAAATTATCAATTTTAATAACAACGCCATCTTCTTGTGCGTTTACTTCATAACATAACTTTGCGGGAGAAAAGTTATAATTAACAGGTCCCTGAAGATTGATAATTTCATTCATCTTTTTTAATGCGCGGCCATCTTCAAGAATATCTCTTGCGATAGCATAGCCTTGTCCGCCACGGACATCAGGATCAAATTCAAGAATACGGCCAGCAAGCCGTAATGCTTTTTGTTTTAAATCAGCCGGTGCATTGATCTGGTTTTCTAACACTTGCATAACATCACGCGCCTCTAATGCCGGCCCAATACCGTTACCAATGGGTTGGCTGCCATCCGTAATGACCACTTCAAGGTGGATGCCTAAACGATCACCTAAATACTCAAACATTTTACGTAAACGCAAAGCCTGGTTCATGTGTCTGACTTTTGCTGTGGGGCCAACAGGAATATCGATGAGTAAGTGGGTTGCACCAGCCGCCAATTTTTTGGATAAAATGGAGGCTAACATCTGGCCTTCTGAATCTATTCCCAATGGACGTTCCACAGAAATAAGTATGTCATCTGCCGGTGCAAGTTTTGCTCGCCCCCCCCAGGAAAGACATGCGTGTGTTTTGTTAACAACTTCATGCATTTTTTGTGGTGACAAGTTGACTTCTGATAACACCGCCATGGTGTCAGCCGTACCGGCAGGTGAAGTGATGGCCCGGCTCGATGTTTTGGGAATCATTAAACCATGTGCAGCAACAATCGGTACGATGATCATCGTGGTGCGGTTGCCAGGTATGCCACCGATACAATGCTTATCGGCAACTAAAGGTGCATCCCAGCGCATTTGTTTGCCTGAAGAGGTCATTGCCTGTGTAAGGTATAACGTTTCTTCACGGTCCAAACCACTTTGAGCACAGGCTACAAGGAATGCGGCCATTTCCATTCGGGAGTAACGGTTATCAATAATGTCATCGGTGATCAGGTGAAAATCAGCGAGTGATAGCCGTTCACCATTGATCTTTCGTCTTACGGCATCCATTGAGCCAGAGGGTTCTGCATGCTCGACGCTTACCAGGTGATTTTCATCCATGTCAAGTTGAACAAATGCTTGTTCAGCAAGCCCGAGTTGATTAGGTGAAACGATATGCTCATCGTCAACGACATTTAATACAGCATGTATTCGAGTTCCATTTGCCGAGATAGAAATCTTACTGAGTGCCTGAAAACCTTCTGCTCGATATAACTCACAGTTGCGGTGCAAGAATGCAACATTTTCATGATAGGTATCTATTGCAACACGTTTCAGCTTTAACATGCTTTTTGATGGGGTGTTTGTGCTCATGTTTTTACGTTACCACTAACCAGACTTGATTTGTATATTAAATGCTATCTTATTGTTTTATATATTATTTATAAGTATATGCTATAAACAATAGAGGCAATATAAGATAAGAGGTTGAATTAATGAGCAAGCCCACTGCTGAAGAATTAGAACATGCACTGGTAAAAGCCAAAGCGATGCGTGAGATGAGTAGCGACCCTGATTTTATCGCTAAGTCATTCTTGAATTGTCACTATCAGGCCACCTACCTGGAGCAGGTTCTTCATGCCGCCGAACACTATATAAATAGTGGTCTGGGTGAAAGGGAACATACCCGTTTGATTCAAGCATTAAAAAAGGCGCGGGAAATTGATGACAAAAGTGCCAAGCTGGATCATCAGGAGCTTGGGCTAAGTTAATTACGCACTGGCTATAGTTTCAAAGGCCGTGCCGGGTAAGAAATGGAGTAATATCGGCTAGTTGGAACAATATTTCAGAGAATAGAAAAAAATAGCCTGATTCGGACAGTCAAATAGTCATAATGCGGTCAATTAGCTCCCTTTTAGCGAATTTTGGTGTCGGATTCATCTTGCACTCATGAGCACAGATCCGTAACATTCCCGCCTTTGTTTTAACAGTTTCAGGACTAAGAAATGCGTACACAATATTGTGGTGAAGTCACCGAATCATTGATCGATCAAGAAGTTACCGTTTGCGGCTGGGTTCATCGTCGTCGTGATCACGGTGGCGTTATATTTATTGATTTGCGTGACCGCGAAGGTCTATTGCAGGTTGTTTATGACCCTGATATTGAAGATGCGTTTGCCACCGCTGAAAGTGTGCGTAGTGAATACGTACTGCAGGTAAAGGGATTGGTTCGTTATCGTCCTGAAGGCACCAAAAATGAAAAATTGGCAACGGGCCAGGTTGAAGTACTCGGTAAAGAATTAACCATTCTTAATAAGGCGGATACCCCTCCGTTTATGCTTGATGTTGCAGACGGTGAAGTTTCTGAAGATTTACGTTTGAAATATCGTTATATTGATTTGCGCCGTGAGCCAATGCAAAAACGTTTAAAAATGCGTTCTGATGTTTCACGCATCTTGCGTAACTATCTCGATAATAACGGTTTTATGGACATTGAAACGCCGATGTTGACTAAAGCCACACCAGAAGGTGCACGTGATTACCTGGTGCCAAGCCGTACTCATGAAAACAGCTTTTTCGCCTTACCGCAGTCACCCCAGTTATTCAAACAATTGCTGATGATGTCGGGTATGGATCGTTATTATCAGATCGTGCGTTGTTTCCGTGATGAAGATTTACGTGCCGATCGTCAGCCTGAGTTTACTCAGCTTGATATCGAGACCTCATTTTTAGATGAAGAGCAGATCATGTCGATGACAGAAGATATGATGCGCGAAGTATTCGCTAAGACGCTTAATGTTGAATTACCCAATCCATTCCCACGTATGCCCTATGATGAAGCCATTAGCCGTTTTGGTTCAGATAAACCGGACATGCGTATTTCAATGGAACTCGTTGATATTGCTGATTTATTGCAAGATATTGAATTTAAAGTCTTTTCTGGACCCGCTAAGGACAAAAAAGGCCGTGTTGCGGCAATGCGTTTGCCACAAGGCTCAAAACTAAGCCGTAAAGATATTGATGGCTACACTAACTTTGTTGGCATTTATGGTGCTAAAGGATTGGCATATATTAAAGTGAATGAGTTGGCCAAAGGTATTGAAGGCCTGCAATCACCCATTTTGAAATTCTTGCCGGATGAAGCCGTCATGGCCATTATTGAACGCACAGGCGCTGAAGATGGTGATCTTATTTTCTTTGGTGCAGATAAAGCGAAAATTGTAAACGAAGCGTTAGGCGCTTTACGCGTTAAGTTAGCTGAAGATTTAGAGCTGATGCAAGGTGAGTGGGCACCACTCTGGGTAGTTGATTTCCCAATGTTCGAATGGGATGAAGGTGGCAAACGCTGGCATGCACTGCACCATCCGTTTACTTCTCCTAAAGAAAGTGATCTTGAATTACTCGAGTCTGATCCGGGTAATTGTTACTCCCGTGCTTATGACATGGTACTCAACGGCATGGAATTAGGCGGTGGTTCAATGCGTATTTACCGTGAAGCAGTACAAAAGAAAGTCTTTAAAGCACTGGGTATTAATGCTGAAGAAGCAGAAGAAAAATTTGGCTTCTTACTCGATGCATTAAAATATGGTTGTCCTCCACATGGTGGAATCGCTTTTGGCCTGGACAGGTTAGTGATGCTGCTATCGGGTGCAACCTCAATTCGTGACGTGATGGCGTTCCCTAAAACTCAATCAGCAAGCTGCTTATTGACTCAAGCACCTTCTGCTGTAAGTGAAGCTCAATTACGTGAATTACATATTAAATTACGTAAGCCTACTGTCGTAAAAGATAGTTAAGTATTCATAAGCTGTTAAACGTCATAAATTTGTAAAATAAGGGGCGGGCTGTATGTTTTTTGTACAGTTGGCCCTTTTTTTTGTTCATGTCGTTGTATTTGTGACCGATATATAAGGAAGAACCGTGCCGCAGTACCGTTCTCTTATGTTTTGCTTGGTAAATTTAAGTTATATTTAACTGTAACAATTAGAATAATAAGTAAGGGTTTCTTTTTTCTGTGAAAAAATACTGGCAATCAGACTGGATAATTGGCTTAGCCGTCATGCTGTTGTGCATGTTAGGTTCTGTTACAGAACTTAACCGTGAGATCGAGCTGTCTGGCTATGATTTAGGTGTGAGATTTTCATCAACTAAATCAGCCAACCAGGATGTTGTGATTATCAAAATTGATGAGGCATCCTTACAGAAAAAAGGTGGCTGGCCCTGGCCAAGAAATATTCTGGCTGAAGCAACTGACAAAATTGCCGCCATGCGTCCAGCTGTTATTGGTTATGTATTACCTTTGGATCGCGAACAAAGCACTCATGGCCTGGAATACATTGAAGCGCTAAAAAATCTCATGGAAAAAGAGTCGAGTCTGAATTCTGTACGGATTAAACGTTTATTGCGTAGTGCGGAAGCCAGCATGGATACGGATCAGATCTTTGCCAGCAGTTTATATAGTGCTGGACGTGTCGTACTCGCTATTCCATTTTTAGATAATTTAAAATCAGATCAGCCTCCCTTTGGTTTATCCGAGCATATAAAAAGATATCGATTAACCGGTATTTATGGCGTCAAACCTGAAAAGACTTCCTGGCTTAACTGGTTTGTGCCTGATCCGGTTTTAAGCACTGAAAAACTTTATTCACCAATAGAAAAGCTGACACGCCAGGCAGGTGGTGCTGGTACGTTGTATCTGGGTGTTGATAGGGCTCATATTCGTACTGAACCGCTGGTGATGAAATTTGGTCAGGATTATGTACCGTCATTTGTTCTTATGATGGCCGCAAGAAATCGTGCCTTATCTCCACGTAGCATTAATGTTGATCTGAAAAAACATACCGTCACACTGGAAAAAGAGCAAATTAAAGTCGATAAAAAATTACGGATTTATCCAAAGTTTTATAAAGGCAAAAAAGATGAGAGTGCTTTTCCTGAATACTCAATGTTAGATGTGTTAGAAGGCAAGGTGAGTAGAAATGATTTGCGTGATAAGACCATTCTTATTGGTGTTACAGCACCGCAGCATGCGTTACCGCAGAGAACGCCAATAGGTGAAGTCATGGCACCTGTGCGTGTTATCGCGCATAAAGTATCAAGTTTATTAAATGATGAACTTTATGAAGTTCCTGAATGGAGTTTACTGGCACAGCTTTTATTTTTGCTAGTTATCGGTTTATACCTGATGTTTATACTGCCACGCTTCCGTATGGGAACGGGGATGGCGATTAGCAGTTTGTTTTTAATTGCTATATTGAATGTTCATTTTATTTCAATGGTGGCGCAATCAATCTGGTTACCGATGATGACACCTTTGTTAGGGTTGGTGATTGGGCACCTGGTTTTAGCATCGAAAAAATTTGTTGATTCACATCTGAATGCGATAAAAATTGAGCTTTCACAAGCCAATCAATTACTTGGTCAGTCATTTCATGCTCAAAGTAACCTTGATCAAGCCATGGAAAAATACCGTAAGTGTATAGTGAATAACTCATTGCTTGAACAAATGTATAACCTGGGTCTTGATTATGAACGTAAACGTCAGTTCAACAAGTCAATTCCTGTTTTCGAATTTATTCAGGAACATGCTACTAACTTCCGCGATGTATCAGAACGTTTAGCGCGTAATGCTGAAGTATCGAATGCTATCGTATTAGGCGGTAGTGCAGCACCGAGTGCCAACGGAACGTTAGTTGTCAGTAATACCGGTATGGAAAAACCCATGTTGGGACGATATCAGGTAGATAAAGAAATTGGCCGTGGTGCAATGGGTATGGTTTACCTGGGACATGATCCTAAAATTGGCCGCACAGTTGCGATTAAAACATTAATGCTTTCACAGGAATTTGAAGGCGAAAAATTAGCTGAAGTAAAAGAACGTTTCTTCCGTGAAGCTGAAACAGCAGGTCGCTTAAATCATCCAAATATAGTAACGATTTATGATGTGGGTGAAGATCAGGATATGTCTTATATCGCAATGGATTATCTTAAAGGTATTGACCTTTTAGGCTATTCTAAACAAGCCAATTTATTACCTGCACTAGAAGTGATGGATGTCATTATTAAAGTGGCTGATGCTCTGGATTATGCTCACCGCCAAAGAGTTGTTCATCGCGATATTAAACCCGCTAACATTATTTACGATAAAGAAACGGGTGTACTTAAAGTGACAGACTTTGGTGTTGCGTGTTTGACCGACACGAGTAAAACAAAAACAGGAACTATATTGGGAAGTCCATCGTATATGTCACCAGAACAACTGGCGGGTAATCGGGTAGATGGACGTTCAGATTTATTTTCTCTTGGCGTATCAATGTATCAGTTATTAACCGGCGAGCTTCCATTTGTTGGTGAATCGCTTGCGAGTTTGATGTATAAAATAGCAAATGAAAAACATCCTGATATTCGTATGTTTAATCCTGAATTACCCTCTTGTGTTGCAAAAATTATTAACAAAGCCCTGCATAAGGATATCGATCGACGTTTCCAATCAGGTGAGCAAATGGTTAATGCATTACAGCGGTGTAAAGTGCGATTCGATGTAGAGTGAGTTTATGACTGTGAATAAAACACCAAAACTTGATATTTATGGGCTGACTGACGAAGGTTTAGTCAGAGAACATAATGAAGATTATATCTCCTGGTTCATTGAGTCTGGGCTGGTTATTTTAGCCGATGGAATGGGTGGACATAATGCAGGTGAAGTGGCCAGTGAATTAGCCGTAACAAGTATAAGTGATGCTTTAGACGAAGTTTTAACACCCGATATTAAAGATGATTCTGAGATGGATTATAAAGAAGCGGTGCATGAAGCGGTTGTTTTTGCCAATGATGAAATTAATCAGCATGCTAAAACTCATCCTGAATGTTCAGGCATGGGCACAACAGTTGTTATGGCGTTGTTTCATGATGAATCAGTAATTCTTGCAAGTGTTGGTGATTCACGAATATACCGTTTCCGTAAAGGTGAATTGGAACAGGTCACCACAGATCATTCACTGGTACAGGAAATGATTGATAATGGATATATGAGTGAAGAAGAGGCAATGAACTCAACTAACCGTAATTTAATTACGCGTGCTTTAGGTATTGCCGAAAATGTTGAGGTAGATGTAACACAGTTAAATATTGAAAAAGATGATATCTATCTTTTATGTTCAGATGGGCTAAGTGACATGATTGATGATAATCAAATATTTTCTGTGTTAGTTAAATCCCGTGAAGACCTCGAAAGAGCCAGTCACGAACTTGTGAAATTAGCAAAAGAACACGGCGGGCATGATAACGTATCTGTGATACTGGTCGCTTGTCAGTGAGAGTTAAAAATTTTAATGTTACATATCATATTTAAGAGAAAGGTTTATGGCTAGATTAATTATTACTCATCAGGGCACAGTCATTAAGGAGTATGACTTATCTAAAGAAAATGTAACAGTTGGTAGAAAACCATCAAATGATATTGTTTTAGATGATCCAACCGTGAGTGGTTTGCATGCCGCTTTTTTACATATGCAACATACTTATGTTGAAGATATGAACAGTACTAATGGAATTAAACTGAATGGAAAAACAATAAGCAAGCGCCAACTCAATCATGGTGACATTATTCAAATTGGCCAGCATGAATTTAAGTTTATCGATGATGCAGTTCAGGATTTTGAACAAACTGTTGTAATAACGCCGCCTGTTCAGCAAACCAAAGAAGAAAAAAAGCCGGTTACTGCAAGTGTTGTGATTACTCAGGGTGCTAAAGCCGGTGAAGCAATAGCACTTAACAAACCTTATACCAAACTGGGTTCAGCAAGTCAGGTGGCGGTTATCGCCCGCCGTGGTGAAAGCTATTATCTTATGCCAATGTCGGGTGGTGGACGGGGTGAATCACCTAAATTAAATGGTCGCCAAATTGGCGCTGAGAGTATGCTGTTAAGTGATGGTGATCTCATTGAAGTTGCAACTACAGAACTTAAATTTAACCTGGAACTATAAATTAAGCGATTATTAAAATGCCAAAATTATTACTTAAACATGAAGGTGTCACACTCAACACCTATGAGTTGAAAAAAGAAACAACATCAATTGGGCGTAAATCGGATAATGATATTCAGCTCAATGATGCTGTAGCCAGTAGTCATCACGCCCAGATTAGCATTAAACCGAATGAGTATATGGAAGAACAAATTGATGCCAAACTTGATGATCTCAACAGCACAAATGGAACACAGGTGAATGGCTGTATCATTAATTCAGTTGAACTGAGAAACGGTGATGATATTCAGATTGGTAGTCATCATTTTATTTTTGAAAGTGATGACACAACCGGTATGGAAAGCACGGCAATATTTTTACCTGACGAAGTGTAGCTTAAATTTAGTTTAAAGATTTTAACGCAAAGGTCGCAAAGCCGCAGACAACGCAAAGAATAGATAATGTATTTTTTGTAGATTCGAATTTATTCGAATGACGTATTAAAAGCTACCTTTAGCTATTAGAGTTTCCTTAGTCTTTCCTTCTTAATAATCCTGGACTACTTAGTGTTAAATTTCCATTTACTTATTTAGATAAAACAGTTTCAAGAGATGCAGCATGGCCGGACACAGTAAATTCGCAAATATTAAACATCGTAAAGCAGCACAGGACGCGAAACGCGGGAAGATTTTTACAAAACTTATTCGTGAAATTGTTGTTGCCACAAAGATGGGGGGAGCAGAACCCGACAGTAACCCACGTTTACGCGATGCTGTAAGTAAAGCATTAAGTGCAAACATGAAACGTGATACCGTAGAAAAGGCCATTAAGCGTGGTGCGGGCGCAGATGATGGTGAAAATTACAATGAAGTGCGCTATGAAGGTTATGGCAGTGCTGGTGTGGCTGTAATGGTTGACTGTCTAACTGACAACATCAATCGTACTGTTTCAGAGGTACGCCACGCATTTACTAAATCAGGAGGCAATTTGGGCACAGATGGATCCGTTGCCTACCTTTTCACTAAAATAGGCACATTAACCTATCCTGAGGGCAGTGATGAAGATGCCATTATGGAGGCTGCATTAGAAGCGGGTGCTGAGGATGTTGAAACAAATGAAGCTGATGGTTCGATTGACGTCACGACAACACCAGAATCCTTTACTAATGTGAAAGAGGCGATGGTCATAGCAGGATTTGAAACAGATCTGGCTGAAGTCACTATGCAGCCATCAATATCAGTAGAATTAGAGCTGGCCGATGCAGAAAAGGTGATGCGTCTGGTTGATATGCTCGAAGATCTCGATGATGTACAAAATGTGTATACAAATGCCGATTTCTCAGAAGAAGTCATGCAACAGTTGGTTTAAGTCAAAGTCAAAAGATCTCAAGGCAAAGAACGCAAAGGGCGTAGAGTTTTATTATTTAAATCTAGCCTGGATTAAATTCCTCGGATTTTGTGAGGCTGTATTATCTGGGGTGTGAAAATATCGGGTAATTCTCTAATGCTGAGTCGTTAAGTTTTTTGATTATATTCCGGTTTCTTAGGGCCCGGGCCAGGGAATAAATTTTAAAGTTTATTCGCTTATCTGAACAGTATTAGATAAAACCCCGTTTTATTTTTTTCTCTGCGAACCTTAGCGTACTCTGCGCCTTTGCGTTGATATCTCTTGATTTTGATTTCATTTATGGCCTTTTTCTTTGCCTTCGTACCTTGTATCCTTCATAACTATGAAACGCATTCTAGGCATTGATCCCGGTTCTCGCTTTACCGGATATGGCATTATCGAGCTCAAAGCCGGTCGCTCAATTTGGGTCAATAGTGGTTGTATTCGGGTAAAAGGCGATAGCCTGGCTGAAAAACTGTGCATTATTTCTGAAGGACTCAATACTTTGCTGGATGAGTTTCAGCCCGATGAAATGGCGATTGAAAAAGTCTTTGTTAGTAAAAATATTGATTCGGCCTTAAAGTTGGGACAAGCCAGAGGCGCCGCGATTTCAACGGTGGCTTTAAGAAAAATTCCGGTGAGTGAATACACGCCTACGCAAATTAAAAAAGCAGTAGTGGGTAAAGGCAATGCTGCAAAAACCCAGGTGCAGCACATGGTGGTTAATTTACTGGGTTTGTCTCGCGCACCACAAGAAGATGCAGCGGATGCTTTGGCTATTGCTTTATGCCATGCCCATACCGGACAAACTCTAGGTAACAGAATTGAAGCACTGACAAAAATATCAACCAGAACGCGTGTGTTTAGAACACGATAATTATAACGATAAAAAGTTACATAAAAGATACATATGATCGGACGACGCTGTTTTCGGAAAAAGTTATGATTGGACGCCTTAAAGGAATATTACTCACTAAACAACCACCGACATTATTGTTGGATGTTAATGGAGTGGGTTATGAAGTTGATGCGCCAATGTCGACTTTTTATCAGTTACCTGATGTTAACCAGGAAGTGATATTACATACTCATTTAGTAGTGCGTGAAGATGCACAACAACTGTGTGGTTTTGCCACAGAAGCTGAACGTCGTATGTTTCGCAGCTTGATAAGAATTAATGGTGTAGGTGCGAAGTTAGCTTTGAGTATTTTGTCAGGGATCAGTGCCGATGATTTTGCCCGCTGCATTCAGGATAATGATACCGCAACACTAGTACGGTTACCTGGTGTAGGCAAGAAGACCGCAGAACGTTTAGTGATAGAAATGCGCGATAAGTTAAAAGACTGGCATTCAGCTTCATCAGGCAGCGGCAAAACCCCGGCGGGTATGATCGCAATTGAGCATACTGCGGATCCTGTTGAAGAAGCCGTCAGTGCATTAATTGCATTAGGCTATAAACCACCACAAGCCAGTCGTATGGTGACTCAAATTGATAGCCGCGATTTAAGCAGTGAAGAAATTATTCGAGATGCATTAAAAGCATCCATTATAAAGTAGACATTTTGTAGGTCGGGCTTCAGCCCGACGCGGACTATAAGAAACTAGAATAGCAATAATATTTTGCTAGTCATAAAAGAAACGAAGAAATTATGATAGAAAATGATCGTTTAATTGCAGCAGGTTCACAAGATGGCGAAGAAGCGATTGATCGCGCCATGCGCCCGGAAAAACTGGTTGATTATGTTGGTCAGCCAAAAGTGCGTGAACAAATGGATATTTTTATTCAGGCTGCACGCAAACGAAAAGAAGCGTTGGATCATGTTCTTATATTTGGGCCTCCCGGTTTAGGTAAAACGACTTTATCGCATATTATTGCTAATGAACTTAAAGTCAATATGCGGCATACATCAGGACCGGTATTAGAAAAACCGGGTGACCTTGCCGCACTATTAACTAATCTTGAACCACACGATGTTTTGTTTGTTGATGAAATTCATCGATTAAGCCCAGTGGTTGAAGAAATTCTTTATCCTGCAATGGAAGATTACCAGTTAGATATTATGATTGGTGAAGGTCCCGCTGCACGTTCTATTAAACTCGATTTGCCACCATTTACTCTTGTCGGTGCTACCACTCGAGCAGGATTATTAACCTCACCCTTGCGTGATCGTTTTGGTATTGTGCAACGACTAGAATTTTATTCAACCGATGATCTTGTCTCAATTGTGAAACGATCAGCCGCTATTCTTGGTGTAACCCTGGATGATTCAGGCGCAAATGAAATTGCACGACGTTCACGTGGTACTCCGCGAATAACAAATCGGTTATTACGCCGTGTACGTGACTATGCTGAAATTAAAGCGGATGGCGTGATTAATGAAGCCGCAGCCATACAAGCATTAGATTTACTGGATGTTGATAAATTTGGTTTTGATATGATGGATCGGCGTTTATTATTAGCCGTAATAGAAAAATTTCAGGGTGGACCTGTTGGCGTTGAAAACCTGGCAGCAGTACTCAGTGAAGAGCGTGGCACTATTGAAGATGTGATTGAACCATATTTAATTCAGCAGGGATTTTTAATGCGTACACCACGTGGACGTGTTGCAACGCAGAATGCATATTTGCATTTTGGTTTGAAACCACCTGAATCTTTTTCACAGGACTTGTTCGATAATGAAGGGTGAACGGAAAAACTAGAACCTGATACTTATGGTTATTAACCGTTGTTAATTTTGATTAAAAAAATGATTACAGAAAATGAGAACGTGTTCCTTTGGCCAATACGAATTTACTACGAAGATACAGATTCTGGCGGGGTTGTTTATTACGCAAACTACCTGAAGTTTATGGAACGCGCGCGTACTGAATGGTTACGTGCAGAAGGCTTTGAACAGGATGAACTCATCGCAAAAGAGAATGTCATATTTGCAGTGCGTTCAGTACAGGCTGATTATTTATCTCCGGCAAGGTTTAATGAAAAACTGGTTATAAGTACAAAGGTTATTAAAAAAGGGAAAGCCAGCATTACTGTTGAACAAGTGGTGAAGCGGGATAAAGATGTTTTATGTAAGGCAACGATTAAAATCGCCTGTTTGAGTGCTGATGATTTTAAGCCAGCAATCATGCCTGAAAATTTATATAATAAAATAGTGTAATTATTTTTAAGGGATACGATAGTGACAACTGAACTTTCAATAATAAGTTTAATTTTTGATGCCAGTTTTCTGGTGCAGTTAGTGATGTTGCTGTTACTGGTTTTATCTGTTTTGTCATGGGTAATTATCCGTGCGAAATGGATCATGGTTCGAGATGCAAAAATTACCGCGGACTATTTTGAACGTCGATTTTGGTCGGGTGTTGATTTAGGAGAGCTTTATGCAAAAATTGCCGGTAAAAAAAATCGGGTTTCAGGGTTAGAAGCTATTTTTGAATCGGGTTTTCGTGAATTCGCCCATTTACGTAAAAATCTGGGTATTGATCCCGTTATTACCGTTGAAGGTGCTCAACGTACCATGCGCGTTGCTTTAAACCGTGAAGTTGACGAGTTGGAAAACCATTTATCATTTTTAGCCACGGTTGGTTCCATTAGTCCCTATATCGGTTTATTCGGTACAGTGTGGGGAATTATGAATTCCTTTTTAGCATTGGGTTCTGTTCAACATGCGTCAATTGGTTCTGTAGCCCCGGGTATTGCTGAAGCTTTGATTGCAACCGCGATGGGATTATTTGCCGCCATTCCTGCAGTTATAGCCTATAACCGCTATTCAAACGATATTGAAAGATTGATTAACCGTTATGATACTTTTTCAGAAGAGTTCTCAACCTTATTACAACGACAAGCGCACATTAGTTAATTATTATGCCGGCTAATCCTACTACTCGTTTCCGTAAACGCCGCATGTCAGAGATCAATGTTGTTCCATACATTGATGTTATGCTGGTTTTGCTTGTTATCTTTATGGTGACTGCACCGATGTTAACCGAAGGTGTTCAGGTTGAACTGCCACAAACTTTTGCTAAAACGATGGCTAAGGATCAGGAAGAACCGGTTGTCGTTTCGGTTGACGCTAAAGGTCAATACTATATAAATATAGGTGACAACACAGATAAACCCTTATCAACAGAAGCACTGATTACCCGTGTTGCTGCGGTGATGCGTCACCGTCCGGGTCAGGGTGTTTATATTAAAGGTGACAAGTCAGTCAATTATGGTGCCGTTGTTACTATTATGGCGCAACTACAAAAAGCGGGTGTCGCCAGAGTAGGGTTAATGACGGAAACTCCGGATTCTTAATTTATGACTATCTGGAAAACGATTAAACAAAACCCGAGCGTATTGGTTTGGGCAATCATCGTGCATGTACTCGCTTTTATTGCCATTGGCGTTAGCTTTAAAGCATCTGAACCTAATTTTTCAGAAATTAAAAAAGTAAAAGTGATTGAGGCCGTTGCGATTGATGAAAAAGAAGTTCAGGAAGAAATCAATAAGTTAAAAAAATCAGAGAGCAGTAAAAAGCTTGAACAAAAAAAATTACAGGATAAAGCGAGTAAGGCAAAAGAAGATCGTAAAAAAGAAGAACGAAAACTACAGGCTATAAAGAAAAAACAGAAAGAGCAGGAACGTATTAATCAAGACAAAGAGCTAAAAGAAAAGAAACGGCTGGCGGAGATTGAACAAAAACAAAAAGAGTCAGAAGAAAAGTTAAATAAGCTTGAAAAACAACGGTTAGAAAAACAAGCAGAGCTTGAAAAAGAAGAAAAAGAAAGACAGGAAAAAATAGCAGAGAAACAACGCGTTGCAGAGCAACAAAAACGTACTGCTTATGAACAAAGTGAGGTTGCCAGGTATACAGGCTTAATTCGGAGTCAGATAACTCGTCATTGGATCTTTCCTGCCAGTTACCAGAAAGGGATGAAATGCAAGGTGCTGGTGCGGTTAATCCCAAGTGGTGACGTAGTCAATGTTCGTATTATCCAAAGTAGTGGTAATATTGCTTTTGATAGTTCAGTTGAAATGGCAGTTAGAAAAGCATCACCGTTGCCTGTTCCAAAATCAGATACGGGATTATTTGATCATTTTCGTGAAGTTGAATTTGTCTTTGATCCAAATGCATAAATAAAATTGAGATTTTATACAATGATTCGAAATA
Source organism: Gammaproteobacteria bacterium (assembly GCA_026197095.1). GTDB lineage: Bacteria > Pseudomonadota > Gammaproteobacteria > UBA6429 > Thiohalophilaceae > JAGLTQ01. The sequence goes on along the minus strand of JAPHTF010000107.1, from coordinate 1,536 downwards.
GCAGTTTATTTATTTTTTTATGGTTAAGTGTCAGCTCATTAGCGCACGCGGTCTTAACGATTGAAATAACCCAGGGTTCGGAAGGTGCACAACCGATTGCTATAGTACCTTTTGAATGGGTTGGAAAAGGAACGCGGCCTGTAAGCCTGAAAAATATTATTGCGGCTGATTTACAACGCAGTGGACTATTTTCTCCTTTAGCAGAGCAAGATCTTATTTCTAAACCGCATCAAGGCTCCCAGGTAGACTATAAAACCTGGCGTGCATTAAATGTAGGTTATCTTGTGGTAGGTAAAATTCATGAATTAGCTGACGGTAGTTTTCAGGTTCAGTTTCAGTTACTCGATGTTTTTAAAGGGAGCCAGCTCGCAGGTTATAGTATTCGCAGCTTGAATAGTGGTTTGCGTCGTACCGCGCATCACATTAGCGATATTATTTATAAAACGATTACCGGTGAAGAAGGGGCCTTTAATACACATATTGCTTATATAACCGTGACGCGTGATGAAAATAATAAAAAGCGTTATCAGCTTGCAATTGCTGATGCCGATGGTTACAACGAAAAAATAATCTATACCTCTCCACAACCATTAATGTCACCAAGTTGGTCTCCAGATGGAACACGTTTAGCTTATGTTTCTTTCCTTAATGGACGACCAGAAATATTTGTGCAAAATATTTTTTCGTCAAAAAAGGAAAAGCTGGCTTCTTTCCAGGGTTTAAATAATGCACCACGCTGGTCACCTGATGGAAAGTATCTTGCTCTAACGTTATCAAAAGATGGTAATCCTGAAATTTATGTAATGAATGTCAATTCACATAAATTAACGCGAATAACTCGTAGCTATGCAATTGATACTGAACCTGAGTGGTTACCTGATAGTAAAGGTTTAATTTTTACCTCTGATCGGGGTGGTTCTCCTCAGCTTTATGAAATCAAGTTAAATAACTATAAGCCAGGCAACCGCGCACAACGATTAACATTTGAGGGAAATTATAATGCACGTCCGACGGTTTCAGCTGATGGACGATACATTGCGATGGTGCATCGTTCTCAAGGACAGTTTAGAATTGCTGTATTAGAGAGAGAATCGCGCCATTTTAGTGTTTTAACTCAGGGTAATCTGGATGAGTCTCCAAGCTTTGCACCTAATGGGCGTATGATTATTTATGCCACAGAAGAAAAATTTCGCGGGATATTGTCTGCGGTATCCGTTGATGGCCGGGCACGGCAGCGATTAAGTTTGAAAAAAGGTGATGTAAGAGAGCCAGTGTGGTCTCCATATCAGGTAAATAAGTAGAGGTAAGAGCCTCTAATAAAGAATTCGTAAGACATTAAGGAGCATGAAGTGATTAAATTAATGCGCTATTTTATTGTGTTGAGTGTTATCGTGACATTGGCAGGTTGTAATTTAGGCCCGATCAAAAAACGCGGTGGCCAAACAAGTGATACAACAACTGAAACTCAGGTAGAAGACAATAAGTATTCTGCTCCCGGTGATGCAACTGAAAAATTTCCTACAGGTGATACTTTAG
>JAPHTF010000201.1 GCA_026197095.1 Gammaproteobacteria bacterium | reverse complement strand
TTAAGTCACAGGAGACACTACATTGAGCGACAAGATCGTATACGCCACAGATGATAGCTTCGATGCTGAAGTTGTAAATGCCGAAGGTCCCGTATTAGTTGATTATTGGGCAGACTGGTGTGGCCCTTGCAAAATGATTGCCCCTATTCTTGATGAGATTGCAGAAGAATATGCGGGTAAACTTAAAGTCACTAAACTTAATATTGATGAAAACCCCGCTACTCCACCTAAATTTGGTATTCGCGGCATCCCTACATTAATGATTTTCAAAAATGGTAATGTTGAAGCCACCAAAGTAGGCGCTGTTTCAAAATCCCAGTTAGCCGCTTTCATCGACAGTAATTTGTAAATAACGATAAAAGCGTCTGGCTAAATCAAATCATAAAGCTGGACGTTTTTAGGTTTTAATGTTAATGTTCGCCACAATAATTAATTTCAAAAAATTTTAACCATTTCGCTCCTTCAATAACGATATACGAGCGGCAAAACCTCAAAACTTCATAAAATAACAAACTTAAAAACCAGTACACCATACAACGCATCCGCGTAAATCCGTGTCGTATTTTCATCCAAAATTAAAGAACCTTCAAAATGAATCTATCTGAACTCAAACAAAATCCCGTCCCTGAACTTATTAAAATTGCATCTGGTATGGGTATCGACAACCTGTCCCGCTCACGTAAACAAGATATTATTTTCTCTATTCTGAAATCCCATGCTAAAAGTGGCGAAGACATTTACGGTGACGGTGTATTAGAAATACTACAGGATGGGTTTGGTTTCTTACGTTCAGCTGATAGCTCATACCTTGCAGGCCCTGATGATATTTACGTTTCACCCAGTCAAATAAGACGCTTTAATTTGCGTACGGGTGATACCGTTGCAGGCAAAATTCGTCCCCCTAAGGATGGCGAACGGTATTTTGCCTTGCTGAAAGTCAATGAAATCAATTTTGAGCCACCTGAAAATGCCAAGCATAAAGTTTTATTTGAAAATTTAACGCCGTTACACCCAAATGAGCGTATTACTCTTGAAGTCGGTAATGGCAGTAGTGAAGATATGACTGCACGTATCATTGACCTCACCGCACCCATTGGAAAAGGCCAGCGTGGTTTGATCGTATCGCCCCCTAAAGCCGGTAAAACCATGATGCTGCATGATATTGCGCATGCCATTACCCACAACAATCCTGAATGTCACCTTATCGTTTTGTTAATTGATGAACGTCCGGAAGAAGTAACCGAAATGTCTCGTTCGGTACGCGGTGAAGTTGTGTCATCGACATTTGATGAGCCCGCCAGTCGCCATGTTCAGGTTGCTGAAATGGTTATTGAAAAAGCGAAACGCCTGGTTGAACATAAAAAAGATGTTGTTATTTTACTCGACTCAATTACTCGTCTCGCCCGCGCCTATAACACGGTAATTCCCTCATCGGGCAAAGTACTCACCGGTGGTGTTGATGCTAACGCTTTACACCGTCCGAAACGTTTCTTTGGTGCTGCCCGTAATGTTGAAGAAGGTGGGTCTTTAACCATCCTTGCTACTGCTTTGGTTGAAACAGGTTCACGTATGGATGATGTTATTTACGAAGAATTCAAAGGCACAGGTAATATGGAAATACACCTGGATCGTAAGATCGCAGAAAAACGCCTGTATCCTGCCATCAATATCAATCGCTCAGGTACGCGTCGCGAAGAATTACTGACTAAACCTGACGAACTGCAAAAAATGTGGATCCTTAGAAAAGTGGTTCATGATATGGATGAAATTGGCTCAATGGAATTCTTGCATGATCGCCTTAAAGCCAGCAAAACTAATAATGACTTCTTTGATTCCATGAAGAAATAAGTGAAAAAACAGAATAAAAATAAGTCAGATCAATCGTTTCAGCAATAACTCAGGGGTAATATCACATTACCCCTGTTTTCTTTTTCCCTCAAAATTTTAAACTTTCCCCTGTTCTTAACAAGATAAAGCAAGCTCCTCAAGTAAATTCTAGACAATTAGTGTGTCTTTTGACAAATATGTAAAAATCCCACATGCTAAATCACAATTCAGGTAAAAATATCCTGTTTTTGCTGTTTTAGTCACGAGTAATAGCTAGGCTTAATATAAGCCCTATTACAAATTGAGTAAGGAATAAGCGTATGTCAGGTAATTCAATTTATGAGATTGATTTTGAATACTGGTCAGTTCTGGCTTCAACAGATCCTCAAAAGTTTGAACAATTACGTCAGGATCAAATCACGGCAATTATTGAAAGAGCCTCCAGTCAACGTCAGCAACGGCGCCTACGTGGTTTACAATGGCGGATTGATCTTATTCGTGAGCAGCATAAAGACTCCGCTATGGCTGCATGCATAGCCATTTCTGAGCTCATGTGGGAAACATTTGAACAGCTCGCTGAACTTTTGCAGCAGTCCACAACTGAATGTGGTGCATCAGCCCCTGCCCCATCCATACAGGGAAACATTATCCCTTTTCCATTAAAATCAAGAACCTAAATTAAGCACTTTAAATCAAGATAAAAGCTTGATGCAGCATAGTCTTTTCCGTATGATCGCCCGTCCAATAATGTACATGGTACTGATTTAAGGAATACTTAACTACTTTCTTAAACACAAGTGGCGATGTTCTAAAACACAGAGGTCTTTAAAATGAAAGCTGATACCCATCCAGCCTACGAAGAAATTACAGTATCTTGCAGCTGTGGCAGCAGCTTCATAACACGCTCAGCAAGCTGCAAAGATCAAACAATTGAAGTTTGCTCACAATGCCATCCATTTTTTACAGGCAAACAAAAACTGCTTGATACTGCAGGTCGTGTTGATAAATTCAACCAAAAATACGGCAAAAAATAATTCATCCGATTTTGTCATGGCAGACAGTTCGTATGTTAAACAAAAGGCGTCCAAGTGGGCGCTTTTTGTATTTATAGCACTCTTCTTTTCTACTCAGAATGTATATGCCGAAAATTGCAGTGCTAAAAGTTTTGATCAAACCGTTAAAGTTGCCCACGTTTTTGATGGTGATACTATCCAACTGGCGAGTGGCTATAAATTGCGCCTGATTGGAATTAATACCCCTGAACGGGGGCGCGATGGAAATCAGGATCAACCTTTTTACACCGAAGCGAAAACTCAACTTCTGCAAATCATAAAAAATAATCAATACCAGATAAATATCATTTTCGGACAAGATAAACACGATCGTTATAAACGACTACTTGCTCATATATTTACCCATGATGGAAAAAACATTTCTGAACTATTACTCAAAAAAGGCCTGGGCTATAACATTGCGATTGCGCCTAATATAAAATTTTTAAAATGTTATAGCGATGCTGAAAATCATGCCAAAAAATTCAAGCGTGGTATCTGGAATCATCCATTCAGTACCCCGGTTAATGCATCGTCAATATCAAAATCAAAACTTGGCTTTCAACGAGTCACCGGAACTGTACAACGCCTTGGTGAAAGTCGCTCTTCTTTCTGGTTAAATCTGGATGAAAAGTTTTCCTTAAAAATTCAAAAAAAATATCTACCTCAATTTACAGATTATCATCCAAAATCATTAGTCAACAAAAAACTCATCGCTCAAGGTTGGATTTATCTAAAAAATAACGAGTATCGTATGTCAATTAAGCATCCAGCCTCTATACAAATACAAAGCACTGACTGAACAGCATTCAACTGTTATAATCAATGTCTTAAATTTAAAAACTTACTCTATAAAAAGGGCTCAGCATGGCAGAGAAAAAACTGACTTCATATGAATTAAAGCAAGCTGCCCTTGATTATCATGCCAACCCAATACCTGGTAAAACAGCAACAGCTTTAACCAAACCTTGTGATACCCAAAGTGAACTTAGCCTGGCATATACACCAGGCGTTGCAGCACCTGTACGCGCCATTGCTGAAGATCCTGAAGCAGCCTATCAATATACAAATAAAGGGAACCTTGTTGCGGTCATTACCGATGGTTCTGCTGTACTCGGCTTAGGTAATGTGGGTGCATTAGCGGGTAAACCCGTAATGGAAGGTAAAGCCGTTTTATTTAAAAAATTTGCAAACATTGATGTTATGGATATTGAAGTCGACGCAGAGTCTGTGGAAGATTTTGTTCGAACGGTTAAAAATATTTCGCCAACCTTTGGTGGCATCAACCTTGAAGACATCGCCGCGCCAAGATGCTTTGAAATAGAACAAACACTTAAAGAACAACTTAATATTCCTGTTTTTCATGATGATCAACATGGTACAGCCATTATTATTGCTGCAGGCTTACTTAACGCGCTTGAGATCACTGGACGTGAAATTGAAAAAGCACATATTGTTTGTTTAGGTGCCGGTGCCGCGGGTATTGCAGCGATGCGAATGCTAAAAAGTTTAGGTGCAAGAAAAATTTACCTGGTTGATCGTAAAGGTGTTGTTTATAACGGCAGGGAAGAGGTTAACAAGTACAAACAAGAGTTCTCGCGAGAATCTTCTCGTCGCACCTTAAGTGATGCAATGCAGGATGCTGATGTTTTCATTGGTGTATCCGGCCCAAATTTATTAAAACCTGAGGTGCTAAAAACCATGGCGGCTAACCCCATCGTTTTTGCCTTATCAAATCCTGACCCTGAAATTAATCCTGAACTCGCTAAACAAACACGTGACGATATTATTTTAGCCACCGGCCGAAGTGATTACCCAAACCAGGTTAATAATGTTTTAGGTTTCCCGTTTATTTTTCGTGGCGCATTAGATGTCAGAGCAACCTGCATTAATACCGAGATGCAAATTGCCGCAGTCAAAGCACTTGCCGCATTAACGAAAGAAGCCACACCTCAAAGTGTATTGGATGCCTATGGTGTTGATAAGCTTGAATTTGGTAAAGATTATATTATTCCAAAACCATTTGATTCGCGCTTACAAGAATTTGTACCTAAAGCCGTCGCTGAGGCAGCCATTGATACTGGTGTAGCTAAAGACAGGTAGTTATTTCGATAATTTTTAATTAATAACTACCCTGGTTTATTAACTACTGAGGTTTAATAACTCTTCAACCTCAGTAATATCTGCACGTTTCATAACTTTGCCATCAACCGGACTTAATGGAATTTTTTTCTGCTTAGGTAAAAAGACCACCAACTCAACCCGTACCTCATCGACAACAAACTCATAAGTAGAATAAAGTTGATATTGATCTACACCTACTTTTAATCGTCGCTCACCAAGTTCATGTGGAATCTTATTATCTAACAAGTAAAAGCCGATGCTTTCAACCGTATCTGCAAACAGGTGTATCCGGATTATCGAGTGCTGATCTGCTGTGCCACTTAAAACACTACCTACCAAGCGGGGTTTAAAGTCTGATAAAAATCGCATAGCTTCAATTGCAATTTCACGCAGGCGACTGAGATGCTCAGGTTGACTGGTAGAACGAAATATACGTTGATATTCGCTTAACGCTAATTCAATTTCAGCATTGTTTGGTAAGCTTTTAGTATCTGTTGCACCAAGTTGCTGTGCTGCTTTTTGTTTTGCGGCTTTAAAATCACGTGTGCCACTATCAAGTAATATTTGTGCTGTTTTCTGCGCCAGACGTTGGCGCATATGAGTGTGATCACGTTGCGACATACGAGTACGAAAGCCCTTCTAAAAAATATCTTCAGTAATATCTGCTGGCGGTGTTACAGTTGAAGTACCTGTTTGCTCAACATCAATTACATCCGCTTGTTCTGTTGGCACTTGATCTGCCAGGAAGAACTCAAAAATTGCATCCTGAGTTGTTGAATTGGCAAGCTTTCCAGTTTTGGGATCAATTCGAACGGACACTAAACCTGGGGGTTGCTCTAATTGTTTTTCCTCTACACCCACTAATGCATCACGCATATAATCAACCCACATCGGTAATGCAGCCTGGGCACCTGTTTCACGCTCACCTAATGGCCGAGGATTATCAAATCCTACCCATGCTATTGTCACTAAATCAGCATTAAAACCTGTAAACCAGGCATCACGTTGATCATTGGTTGTTCCTGTTTTGCCAGCCAAATCTTTGCGACCAATTGCTAACGCACGTCGGCCTGTGCCAGAAAGAATAACATCTCGCATCATCGTATTAATTAAAAAAGATGTTTGCGGGGACAAAATTTGCTCCGCTAATTTTAATGGCAGAGGGCCTTGATTAACCTGTAAACGTTCGTCCTCATCCATCAAAGAAAGAAATGATTCACTCAAGTCAGGCGGTAATGCAGGGAGTGGTTCTGCAACATGTTCTTTAACATCTGTTACTTGAGATTCGCCCTCTTTTTGTTTTTCCTCTTCCTTCTTTTCAATTAACTCTTCTTTTCGGCATGCACGACAAACTCGCTCAGGCTGTTCCATATAAACAATTTTATCTTTAGCGCCCACGATGTAGTCGATGAAATACGGTTTAACGCGGTAACCTCCATTTGCAAAAACAGCATAGCCATTGGCCAAATCATACGGCGTCAAAGAGCCGCTACCTAATGCAAGAGATAAGTCACGAGGCAACATCTTGCTGGTAAAGCCAAAACGTTTGATATAACGAATAGCATAACCAATGCCAATGTCACGTAATAAACGAATGGAGACTAAATTTCGCGATTTTATTAACGCCAGACGCAAGCGTGTATCACCATAAAACTTCCCACTGTAATTTTCTGGCCGCCAGGTATCTTCAAGGCCTGGTGCATCAAATACAACTGGTGCATCGGCAATGATACTTGCCGCGGTATAGCCTTTATCTAATGCGGCGGTATATATAAAAGGTTTAAAACTTGAACCCGGCTGACGTTGAGCCTGAATTGCACGGTTAAATTTACTTTCGTAATAATCGTAACCACCGTTAAGCGCTTCAACTGCTCCATCTTCAGGCGCCAGGGAGACAAGCGCTCCCCCCACAGTGGGTTTTTGTGCTAACCAACTGCAACCCGGTTGAGCTGAAGGAACGGTATAAATAATGTCCCCTTCTTTTAACCTTTCATGAACCGATGTTAATTCAGCCTCAACAGTATTGTCATCAACATAGGTTCGCGCCCATTCAATATGCTCCCACGGTAGATATACCACTTTGTTTTCAGCTGTGTAGGCATAGGCTTCTTTTTCATTAACCTGAAAAACTAATGAAGGAATAAGATCGCCAAATGTAGGTAGTTTATTTAACTCTTTACGCCAAATGGCGAATTCATCCAGCTCCTGAACCTGAGGCATGATCTCATCAGAATTTTCATCAAGCTCAGTAAGCTCAGTTTGAGCGAGTTCTGTTACTGGTTTATCTTTTTGAGTTGCCTGTTCATCAGTATTTAGATCAAAAAATCCCAGATGACCGCGATAACCATGTCGGCGGTCATAATCTAATAAAGCGTTACGCAACGCCTTGTTTGCAGCCCGTTGTCGATCGGCATTAAGTGTTGTGTAAACACTATAACCACCAGTATAGGCTTCTGCTCCATATCGGCTGACGACTTCATTCCTCACCATTTCCGCAATATAGGGTGCTTCAAGCTCAATATCTTGACCATGAATTTTTGCCAAATCAGGTGCAGCAAGCGCAGCTTGATAAACTTCTTCATCAATAAAATCCAGGATCCGCATACGCCCAAGCACATAGTTTCGGCGGATTAATGCTCGCTCAGGGTTATTTATAGGGTTATAGCTTGAGGGTGCTTTCGGCAAGCCTGCAATCATGGCGTACTCTGCCACGCTCAATTGATTAATTTCTTTTCCATAATAAACCTGGGTCGCCGCTGAAAAACCATATGCTCGTTTACCCAGATATATCTTGTTCAAATATAAAGAAAGAATTTCTTCTTTACTTAAAAAACCTTCTATTTTAAATGCAAGAAAAATCTCATTCAGCTTACGTAAATAGGTTTTTTCACGGCTTAAGAAAAAATTACGTGCGACCTGCATGGTAATTGTGCTGCCACCCTGACCTTTCTTGCCAGTACGCAGTAGATGAACAACAGCACGTAATATACCCTGGTAATCCACACCAGGATGTTCAAAAAACCGATCATCTTCCGCCGCTAGCACAGCATTAATAAGATGTTGTGGGAACTCTTCATATTTAAGTGGCACACGCTTCATCTCACCAAATTCAGCGATGAGTTCCCCACTTTTTGCATAGACACGTAATGGAACCTGTAACTGCACGTCCTTCAGGGTATCAATGCTTGGCAGACGTGGAGATAGATATAAATAGGCCCCACCAATAAATATACTGGCAATTATCCCGCCAGCTAATGTCAAAATTCCAAAAATTTTGATCGATTTCTTAAAAAATAACTTCATATACCCCACACTATATTAAGGTCGTGTCTAAAAATACCGATACATTCACACATGCGGAAAGTATATGGGGTCAATGAAAAGCTGTCACGCCTATTTGTAATTTTTCATTGTATGTCCTATAGTTGACTCAACAACCTAAAGTATTATATAAATAACAACTGTAACCACTTGCAAAATAACAAAAAAACATGGTTCAATAATAGTTGAGATATAAAAATGCAGGCATTGAGATAAAACTATGGGTCTTGGCGATTTATTCAAACAGAAACAACCAGTCGTATTAGGGCTGGATATCAGCTCTACCGCAATCAAGTTACTTGAATTGGGGCAGAGCGGTGATCGCATGCGAGTCGAAAGCTATGCCGTTGAACCCTTACCTGCAAATTCCGTTATTGAAAAGAATATTGCTGATGTTGAAGCTGTTGGCGAAGCGATTAAGCGTGCCGTTAAACGTTCTGCATCGCGTACCAAACTAGCGGCTGTTGCGGTAGCCGGCTCTTCTGTTATTACCAAAATTATTGCCATGCCCGCTTCTCTTACTGAAGATGATATGGAGCAACAAATTGATCTCGAAGCCGACCAATATATTCCCTACCCTCTTGAAGAGGTAAATCTGGATTTTGAAGTAATTGGCCCTTCAGAAAATGATCCTGAACGAATTGATGTGTTACTTGCAGCATCACGAAGTGAAAATGTCGATATCCGTGTTGCTGCGATAGAACTGGCTGGACTTAAAGCTAAAATTGTCGATGTTGAAGCCTACGCTATGGAAAATGCCTTTTCATTACTGATTCCACAACTCCCTGAACAAGGTATTGATCAAACAATTGCAATTATTGATATCGGTGCAACCATGACAACCTTAAATGTCATGCATGATCGTAAAACGATATATACACGCGAGCAGGTTTTTGGTGGCAAACAACTAACAGAAGAAATTCAACGCCGTTATGGCCTGTCTTATGAAGAAGCGGGTATGGCCAAACGCCAGGGTGGTTTACCTGATAACTATATTCCAGAAGTGCTTGAACCATTTAAAGATGCGATGACCCAACAAGTGAGTCGTTCATTGCAATTTTTCTATGGCTCGAGCCAATATAATAATGTTGATCATATTGTTCTGGCGGGTGGCAGCGCCATGATCCCAGGTATCGATGAAATGATAGCGAACAAATTAGGTGTGCATACCTCGGTGGCAAACCCATTTACCAATATGACCTTAGCTTCTCGTGTAAAAGCACAAAGCTTAAGCAATGATGCCCCTGCACTTATGATCGCGGCAGGATTAGCTATGAGGAGTTTTGATTAATGGCGCATATTAATTTACTTCCATGGCGCGAAGAACGTCGTAAAGAACAACTTCGCCAATTCCTTACAATGTTAGGCTTATCAGTTGTTCTGATGCTGCTGATTATTTTAGCAATACATTTACAATACAATCGAATGATTAGCGCACAAGAATCACGTAACAACTATTTAAAGGGCGAAATCACGGCAGTAGAAAAACAAATCCGGGAAATTAATAATATCGCAAACGAAAAGAAACGTTTACTTGCTCGTATGGAAGTCATTCAGCAACTACAACGAAATCGCCCTGGTATTGTGCATCTGTTTGAAGAAATGGTGAAAGTGATTCCAGAAGGTGCTCATATACAAAGTCTAAAACAAAGCGGGAATCAATTAACTATCAACGGTATTGCTCAATCTAACGCCCGAGTCTCAGCCTATATGCGAAACATTGATGGCTCTGATTGGCTAACAAAACCTCAGTTAAATATTATTGAGAAAAAAGGGCAAAAGAAAAAAGACGGTGGTCGTGATTTTATTTTACGCGCAGAACAACTTGCTCAATCAAAAAAAGAAATCAAAAAATAGACTTATATTATGGCAGACATCGATCTTAACAATCTTGACTTAAGTAACATTGGTTCATGGCCTCTATTGGTCAAGGGAATACTTATAGCTGTTGTTGCTATTGCTGTACTAACAGCCGGGTACTTTTTAGACATTCAGACTCAGCAAGATAACCTCGCTCGAGTTACCAACGAAGAGAAAACCTTGAAGGAAGACTTTGAAATTAAGCAAGCCAAGGCAGCCAACCTTGATGCATACAAAGCACAAATGGTCGAAATGGAAGATTCATTTGGCGCCATGATCCGGCAACTGCCAAGTAAAACCGAAGTAGAAGATTTGCTGGTTGATATTTCACAGACGGGCCTTGCCAGTGGCATTGAGTTTCAATTATTCAAACCTCTCGCTGAAAAGCATATCGAGTTTTATGCTGAATTACCGATTACCTTAAAGATGACGGGTACTTATCACCAGTTCGGTGAATTTGTTAGTGGCATCGCAGCCTTACCTCGCATTGTTACCTTGGAAAATATTTCAATTGCTGGCGGTAATAAAGATACAAAAGGCAATTTAACCATGGATGTAACAGCAAAAACGTACCGTTACCTGGATGAAAGTGAAGTCTCAGGTAAACGAAAAGAACGTAAGAAACGTGGCAAATAATTAGCAAACTGAATATTAGTTACATCAAGAAGTAATATAAAAATATCAAAGTAAGGCATGAAAATAATGGCGAATGAAATTAAAACACATTCTCAAAAACCAACACCTGCAACTATATCGGTTGCTAAGGTGTTGTGCATATGCCTGCCTGTGCTACTAACTGCATGCAGTAGTGACAACACCAGTGATCTGCAACAATATGTAGCGGAAGTGAAAGCGCGCCCAAAAGGACGAATTAAACCATTACCTGAAATAATTCCTTATGAAACATATTTGTACCAGGTCAGTCATTTACGTGATCCTTTCACACCATTTATCGCGCAGGAAGAAGCCAGTCTCGAAATTAAAGATTCAGGCCTGCATCCAAATTTAAACCGTAAACGTGAAGAGCTTGAACAATATAGTCTTGATTCACTGAATTTTGTTGGTCACATAGAAAAAGATGGCAAAACCTGGGCGCTCATTACCGCACCTGATAGTGTCATATACAGGGTACTACCCGGAAACCATATGGGTTCTAACTATGGCGAAATTTTAGCTATTACTGAAGACTCAATACTACTTAAAGAAATCATCCCCAATGGTGTGGGAGGATGGACTGAACGCGAGGCCTCACTCGAACTGGGTGAATAATTCGTGACGGAGATGCACCATGAAAAATATAACATTTAATTTATCTCATTTAACTGGACGTCAATATATATCAAGCTTTGTTGGTGCTTGCATGCTCATCGTTGCGGCAATGCCTTCGCTCGCATCCACTGAAGAGAATGCGATTACTGAAATAAATTATTCATCATTGCCGGGTGATCAAGTACAAATAAGAATGTCATTAGAAAATTTAGCCTCTGAGCCCGGTAGCTTTACAATTGACAACCCTGCACGCATTGCCTTTGACTTCCCTAATACAAAAGTAAAATTAGCTGAACGCTCTCAAAATATTGGTATAGGTGTAGCTCGGAGTATAAAGTCTGTAGAAGCAGGAGGACGTACTCGTGTAGTCATTAATTTATCACGCTTAGTGACTTATAACACAACTGTAGATGGGAACGATGTCATCGTAACACTTGGTGGCACTTCAACAAACACGGCAACAAAATCATCCAATATTGCGGGCCTGAAAACAGGAACAACTGACAAAAACATTAAAAATATTGATTTTCGTCGTGGCGAGAAGGGTGAAGGTCGCGTCATTATTAATCTGGCTGATCCCAATACACCTGTTGATTTAAAAACGCGTGGCGAACAAATAACCGTTACTATTACTGATAGCACTATAGCCAGTGAATTAGAACGTCGTCTTGATGTGATTGATTTTGGTACACCCGTTAAAAGTATTGATTCATTCAATCAAAATGGCAATGTTAAAATTATCATTACCGGTATTGGAGAATTTGAACAACTGGCTTACCAGGCAGATAACTCTTTTACTGTTGATGTTAAACCAATTGTAAAAGAGTCTGCCGCAGAAAAACAAAAGAAAAAATTTGCCTTTAAAGGTGAACGTCTGTCTCTTAATTTTCAAAACATAGAAGTCCGTGCGGTATTGCAACTTATTGCTGATTTCACCGATCTAAATCTTATAACCAGTGATACCGTAACGGGTAATGTGACCTTACGCTTAAAGAATGTGCCCTGGGATCAAGCTCTGGATATTATTTTACGTAGTAAAGGTTTGGCCATGGTAAAGGATGGCAATGTAATCTCTGTTGCCCCTGCTGAAGAAGTTGCTGCACGTGCAAAACTGGATCAAACTATTGAAGCACAAGCGCCTCTCATTAGTGATAGCATTCAGATAAATTACGCTAAAGCTGCTGATTTTACTAAATTACTTAAAACTAAAGATAACTCGCTATTGTCTGAACGAGGCAGTGTGAGTGTAGATGGACGTACTAACAAGCTTCTTATTCGTGATACCGCAAAAAACATTACCGCTATTACTGAACTAGTTCAGCAATTAGATATTCCTGTCAGACAGGTTTTAGTTGAATCGCGTATTGTGTTAGCTACCAACGATTTCAGTAAAGAGCTCGGGGTACGCTTTGGTATTTCAAGCACAGATACTCAAGCAGCTGGAACCAGTACTGATGTTGGTGCTATATCAGGTAGCCTAACTGCAACAGATCAACTTATTAACGGTACCACCTTAACTTCACCCGCTCGCTACAATGTTGATTTACCTGCATCTCTGGCTGGAGCAGGAACTATAGGCATTGCGCTAGCTAGACTTCCATTTGGAACACTATTAGATCTTGAACTTTCAGCCGCTCAAACTGAAGGACGTTCAGAAACAATATCAAGTCCACGCGTTATCACATCAGATCAGTCTGAAGCAACTATTGAAACAGGGACTGAAATTCCTTATTCAGAAGCCTCTTCAAGTGGCGCTGCAACGGTGTCGTTCAAAAAAGCGGTATTAAGTCTAAAGGTTACACCTCAGATCACTCCTGATGACAGAATAATTATGAATTTAGCAGTAAATAAAGATAGTCCTGATTTTGCTAACATAACGGCGGGGGTTCCACCTATTAAGACGCAAGCTGTTAAAACTAATGTATTAGTTGATAATGGTGAAACAATTGTATTAGGCGGGGTGTATGAGCAAACAAAAGCGAATAATGTAACGCGTGTCCCGTTCTTCGGTGACTTACCATTAGTTGGATGGTTATTCCGTAATAAGTTTGAACAGAATAATAAATCTGAATTACTTATTTTCGTAACGCCAAAACTGTTAAAAGATAACGCAAAACTATAATTTCATTTTACCTCCTTAGTTTTAGGCGGTATGTTTAAACATACCGCCTAAAACTTGAACTTTTATTCTTGGCGCCATCATCAAAACATTTTAAAAATGTACAACTAAAATAAAAAAAGAATGGCAAACCATCAAAATATATTTCTTATCGGTTTAATGGGGGCAGGTAAAACCACCATCGGCCGTCAGCTTGCCAGTGAACTCTCCCTGGAATTTTTTGATAGCGATCATGAAATTGAAAAACGCACCGGCGTTACTATTACCCATATTTTTGATATTGAAGGTGAAGCAGGATTTCGTAAGCGTGAAACAGCGATGCTTGATGAGCTCACTGAAAAAAAAGGGATTGTATTAGCCACAGGTGGTGGCGCTATTTTGCAAGCAGAAAATCGCCAATTTCTTATGTCTCGTGGCACGACAATCTATCTCTATGCCAATATTGATACCTTGCTGGAACGGACATCCAAGGATCGTAGCCGTCCTCTATTACAAACTGAAAATCCACAAGCCAAATTAGAAGAATTATTAGCAATTCGTGACCCGCTTTATCGTGAAACTGCTGATATTATTATTGATACGGGTAAGGACAGTGTTCGCTTGGCATTAAAAGAAATTTTAGAGCAATTACAGCCCTCTTAAAAAGCCAACGTACACTCCGCATTTTTAGTCAGTTTCATTTATAATCAGGTTTGATTAATTCTATAGAGCGTTGATAATGAAAACATTACAGGTTGAACTTGGTGAAAACGGCGACCGCAGTTACCCAATTTTCATTGGCCAGAATTTACTCGAACAGCCAAAGCTTGTAGAACCCTATGTAGAAGGCAGCCAGGTTCTAATCGTCAGTAATGAAACGGTCGCTCCACTTTATCTCGATAAAGTTAAAAAAGCCTTTTCCGCATATCAAGTGGAAACAGTCATACTGCCTGATGGCGAAAAATATAAAAACCTTAATGAATTAAATGCCATATACGACGCTTTACTCACTGCTAAATTTGATCGTACCTGTACGCTAGTCGCGCTGGGTGGTGGTGTAGTTGGCGATATGACCGGTTTTGCAGCTGCAACTTATCAACGAGGTGTTAATTTTATTCAGATCCCGACCACTTTACTTGCCCAAGTGGACTCATCAGTAGGTGGCAAAACAGGTGTAAACCATCCCAAAGGAAAAAATATGATTGGTGCCTTCCACCAACCACGCTGCGTCATTGCCGATTCAAATACCCTGAATACATTAGAAGATAATCAACTCAGTGCAGGCATTGCGGAAGTTATAAAATATGGCCTTATCCGGGATATGGATTTCACTCAATGGCTCGAACAAAATATGCATAATTTGTTAGAGCGTGATCCAGAAGCGCTTTCTTATGCCATTGAAGTTTCATGTCGCTGTAAAGCTGACATTGTTGCCGCGGATGAAAAAGAAGGTGGCGTGCGCGCACTACTCAACTTAGGTCATACTTTTGGTCATGCCATTGAAACCAGCGCCGGTTATGGAAACTGGTTACACGGGGAAGCTGTCGCAACGGGAATGCTTATGGCCGCAGATTTATCGATGCGTTTAGGCAAACTGACTCAACATGATGTTGAGCGTGTGGATAATATTCTTGATATGGCGATGTTACCTACTCGTGCTCCTCATCACATGGACTATGATCACTTTCTTGAACTTATGGCAGTAGATAAAAAAGTCCGTGCGGGAAAAATCAATTTTGTTTTATTTAATAAATTAGGTGACGCCATGGTGACCAACGATTTTGATCATGGCTTACTAAAAGAAACTATCGAAGCACATCGTGCAATTGATGGTCAATAAAGACAAGGATAGAGATGAATGTCAGAACTTGCCCCTTATGCAGCAAATAATGATTCATCTTTAGGGCGACGCTACCCTGAAGCTTTACCCAAACATCGTAGTGAATTTCAACGCGATCGTGATCGTATTATTCATTCAACCGCCTTTAGACGACTGGAATACAAAACCCAGGTTTTTGTAAATCATGAAGGCGATCTATTCCGCACCCGCTTAACTCATTCAATTGAAGTGGCACAAATGAGCCGCACTATTGCACGCGCCTTACATCTTAATGAAGATTTAAGCGAAGCGATCGCGCTTGCACATGATTTAGGTCACACACCTTTTGGTCATTCAGGTCAGGATGCCTTAAATGATTGCATGAAAAACTACGGAGGCTTTGAGCATAACCTGCAATCTTTACGTGTCGTTGATGAGCTTGAAGAAAAATATGCTGAATTTAATGGCCTTAACCTTACTTTCGAAAGTCGTGAAGGCATACTCAAGCACTGCTCTCTTAAAAATGCTGAACACTTGGGTGATGTTGGTTTACGTTTTATTAACAAGACTCAGCCAAACATAGAAGCACAAATGGTCAACCTGGCAGATGCAATTGCCTATAACAGCCACGATGTCGATGATGGTTTGCGTTCAGGGTTTATTAGCATCGAACAGTTACGAGAAACCCGCTTATTTAAAACTCTTTATAGTAAAGTTGAAAAAGATTATCCAAAACTCGATGACAAACGCACTATTTACGAAATTGTACGCCGCATGATTGATGAACAAATCAAAGATTTAATTGCAGAAAGTGCACAACAAATTTCAAAGGCAAACCCGCAGTCGATTGAAGACATTCGTCAACATAAAAACAGTTTAATCAATTTTAGTAAAGACATGTTAGATATGCATCTTGAACTCAAGCGCTTCTTAAGAGATAACCTGTACCGCCATTACCGTGTGCATCGTATGAGTCATAAAGCCGGCAACGTTATAACCAAACTTTTTGATGCGATGCTAAATGACCTGCGTCTTATGCCACCTGAATATCGCAGCAAGGCCCAGCAAGAAGAATCAAAACATAGTGATAGCGGTCGGGCACGCATTGTTGCTGATTATATTGCTGGTATGACAGATCGTTATGCCATTAAAGAATACAAACGTATTTTTGACCCGACTGAATTAACTTAAACCGGGTTAACCTGAAGAGAAAACTGTATATAAATAATTATGCGGATATATATGCAAATACCGGCTCTAGAGGACAAGCCTTCACGTTACTACCAATTATTATTATTGGAAGATTTACTTGATGGTTGGACCTTAGTTCGTGAATGGGGTCAGCAAGGTCGCTCTGGGCGCGTTAAACGCGACCACTTTGAAAACCGCGAAGCGGCTGAAGATGCTTTACTACGTGTACGAGACTCACAATTAAAACGGGGCTTCAAAGTTGTCTTTATGCAGGGACAGAATCAACCTATCTGAGTTATAATTTTTTAAGGATCAATACTTATGACTTATGATACCAATAATTATAATCCATCCAGTCTGGAGCAACTTAATCGCGTTGAACCTACTTATCTGGCTGCGTACGGTTTAACTGAAGCACCCTTCTCTACGCGACAAGACGATCGCTTTTTTTACTCAAATTCGGCACTCACTGAGCGACTCGAACTACTCAAACATTATACCCAGTACGGCAACCTGTTACTTATCATTACCGGCGAACGCGGCATTGGCAAAAGCAGCCTTAAACAACATTTTATAAATACCGCGCAAGAAGAATGGCAGATATGTGAAATTCAGTCTCATACTATGATGGATGCCAGCCAACTGTTACAACAAGTTGCACTTGGATTTAACATCACAGAGCCTCCGCATGATCCTGCTGCACTATTTGAAGTCTTAAGTTCTCAACTCGAATACATACATCAATCAGAAAATGTACCTATCCTGTTGATTGATGATGCACACGAATTACCACAAGATGCCTTGCAAGCATTGCTTTATCTTGCTGAACACCATTCAGATCAACACACAACACTTCGTATTATTTTATTTTGCGAACCAGAAATTGAGGTCATGCTGGAAGCTCCTGCGATTCATTCGTTAAAAGAACGCGTGACCCATAGCATGGAAATTCCCGCATTAGATGAGGTTCAAACTGCAGAGTACTTAAGACATCGGTTGGCAGTTGCCGGACTTGATGGTACCAGCCCATTTACTCCAAAACTGATTAATAAAATATTCAAAGCCTCTGAAGGCATACCTGCCAGAATAAATGATTATGCCCATCAGAATTTACTTGATGATACCGAGCCGACATCATCCAACGAATCTGATATAGATGATGAACTGATACATGAAACTTCAAATTTAAACTTACGCAATATCCTATTAGGTGGTTTTGCTCTGGCTATTGTTGTTACTGCTTTACTTTTCCAGGATAAAATTAATAGCTTATTTGAAGAACCGATACCTGAAACTGAGGTTGTTAAACAAACAGAAATTAAACCAACTGGTGCAGAAGCCATTTCTGATGTAAGTAGTGCCCCGGAATCACAAAATGCTACAAAGCCTCTGAAGACAGAACAGAAAACGATTGAGTTTTCACTTGAAAATAGCCCGGAAATAAAAATACAAAAGAAAACTGAACCGGCTAACACACCTAAAAAAGAATTAGCTGGCATTCAGTTATTATCAATAAATCCTAACCCGGTTTCCGGAAGTAAACAACGTCAAATAATTTCCATCAGTGGAACAGGCTTTAATGCAAGACAAAAAGTAAAAATCAACTGGACAGGCAATGAAAAGATCCTTGCTGAAACACAAGTAACTTTTACCAGCGATACCTATATTAATTTAATCCTTAATGTGGGTATGCAAAACGATACATGGAAAGTAACAGTCATTGATCCTGTTCAGAATATAGAATCAAATACCATTAGCTTTGAGGTTGTTTCAGCAAAAAAAGATATTCTTTCAGATAATAAAACTAAAAATCAAAACATCCCGGCAACTAAACCTGAACAAGAAAATAGTATTCAAAAAGAAACGTCGCCTGATATTAAAGAAGCAGAGCCAACAAAACCAGCAGCCATTAAACAAACAAGCGGTTTATATGATCAGGGCTGGATAAAACAACAAAATAAAAATTATTTCACTATGCAATTATTAGGTACGCACCAGGAAAGCTCACTGCCCATTTATCTAAAAACATACTCTTTAAATAATGATGCCGCGTCATTTAAAACGAAACGTCGTGGTAAAAACTGGTATACCTTAATTTATGGTGTCTACCCAACAAAATCTGCCGCGCAAACAGCCGCAGCACAATTACCCAAAGGTGTGGCCAAACCCTGGATACGTTCATTTGCGAGTATTATTCCCTCCTTGCCCAGGGAAACTCAGGTGAAAACTGCTCCTATCGCGAGTGCCGTTTCTGCTCCCGCTAAAATTGTAACAGCCAATCAGGAAGGCTGGTTATGGAGCCAGGATCCCCGCCATTACACTTTACAACTAGCCGCCGGTACCGATAAGAAAGCCATCCAGGCATTTATCAAGCGCCATGATTTAGAAGGCAAAGCCGTTTACTTTCATCGCCTTCGTGATGGTAAGGACTGGTATATATTGGTTCATGGTAGTTATGACGGCTATTCAAAAGCAAAACAGGCGATTAACCAGCTCCCCCAGACGGTACAAAAAGCAAAACCCTGGCCACGGAGTTTTGGTGCCATCCATGCTGAGTTGAACTAATAACCTCATTGTTACTCTAATTGTTCGAATAACAAGTTATTGTTTTAGATGCTTTTTTCCCTTATTTCAATGCAGATATAAGGGTCTTCAAGGAAGGAAATCTTCCTTTGCAAACCCCCTTTTTGGATTGAAGCAAAAGGCCTCTGCCTGTATACTGCTTGGCCATTTTACCCAGCGTCCCCGCTGGAATTTTTCCACCAAAATGGACTGATTTACGACAAGCTTGCCGTGCCAGCACTAAGCTCTGAGCGCCAGGCTAGATATACGACACGATGATTATCCGGTGAAGAAGATAGTGACGAAAAATAAAAACAACCCTGAATCAACACACACGAATTATTCTGGTATGAATGGCGGACTTTATCGCCCTGAATTTGAACGTGATAACTGCGGTTTTGGCCTCATGGCACAGATGGACGGCAAGCCGAGTCACTGGCTATTAAAAACATCCATTGATGCCCTTGCCCGCTTAACTCATCGAGGTGCTGTTGCAGCAGACGGTAAATCAGGTGATGGTTGTGGTCTATTGCTGAAAAAACCAGACAGCTTCCTCAAAACTGTCGCTTCTGAACTTGGATACACGCTCTCTGACTTATATGCAGCAGGCATGGTCTTTCTGAATACAGATACAACTAAAGCTGACGCTGCACGCAAACAACTCGAAGCTGAGTTGAGTAAAGAAGGCTTGGCAGTGGCTGGCTGGCGCGTCGTCCCCGTCAACAAAGATGCCTGTGGTGAAGAAGCATTAAAATCACTTCCTTTAATTGAACAAATTTTTGTTAATGCTGCAGAGGGCATGGACAGCACAACGTTCGAAAGACATCTGTACATTGCTCGCCGCCGTAGCGAAAAAGCGCTCGAAAAAAACGATGCAATGTTTTATATCCCGAGTCTTTCATCGTCAGTTATTTCATATAAGGGCCTGGTTATGCCAGAGCACCTGCCTGTCTTTTATAAAGACTTAAATAATGAAAATTTTGAAACGGCACTGGCGGTTTTCCACCAGCGCTTCTCGACTAATACCTGGCCACAATGGCGTTTAGCACAACCTTTCCGCTATTTAGCGCATAACGGTGAAATTAATACTGTTCAGGGGAACCGTAACTGGTCAGTTGCCCGCGGCCATAAATTTGAAAGCCCGCATATTCCTATGGAAGATGTACGTCCACTGGTATCAATGAGTGGTTCAGATTCAAACTCTATGGACAACATGCTCGAAGCCTTGCTTGCCGGTGGTATGGATATTTTCCGTGCCATGCGCTTGTTGATTCCACCTGCATGGCAAAACGTTGCGCACATGGATGCCGACCTGCGTGCCTTCTATGAGTATAACTCCATGCACATGGAGTCATGGGATGGTCCAGCCGGTGTCGTGTTAACCGATGGTCGTCATGCGGCATGTAGTATGGATCGAAATGGCCTGCGTCCAGCGCGCTGGATGATCACTAAAGATCGTCACATCACTATCGCATCTGAAATTGGTGTCTATCAATATGCACCTGAGGATGTTGCACAAAAAGGCCGCCTCAAGCCGGGCGAAATGCTTGCTGTTGATACGGAAACCGGTGAGTTAATTCTGCCTAAAATGGTTGATGATCGCCTGAAAAGTGCGCAGCCTTATAAAAAATGGTTGAAAGAAAATGCCATTCATCTTGAATCACAACTCACTGCTGAAAATGGTGCGGACACCATGGAGCCCGATACATTAAATGTGTATCAAAAGCTTTTCCAGGTGAGTTTTGAAGAACGCGATCAAGTTATCCGTATCTTAGGTGAAGATGGACAAGAAGCTATTGGATCAATGGGTGATGATACTCCGTTCCCGGTTTTGTCTCGTAAAGAGCGTTCACCATTTGATTACTTCCGTCAACAGTTCGCACAAGTCACTAATCCGCCGATCGATCCCATTCGCGAACAAATCGTTATGTCACTTGAAACATGTTTTGGCCGTGAACAAAATATGTTTGAAGAAACACCAGAACATGCTGCACGCTTATTAGTGAACTCACCAGTGTTATCTCATACCAAGTTCACACAGATGATTGAACTCGGTAACAGTAATAGTGACTACTCAAATGAAACAATCTCATTAAATTATCCAGAAGGCGTTGATTTAAAATCAGCACTTATTGATATTAATAATAAAGTCTCTAGCGCCATTAAAGCGGGTAAAGTCATAATTATCTTAACAGATAAAGACATTAGTGAAGATACACGTCCGGTGCATGCTTTACTTGCAACAGGTGCAGTGCATCACCACTTAATTGAAGAAGGTTTGCGTTGTGATGCCAACATTGTGCTGGAAACAGCAACCGCACGTGACCCACATCACTTCGCAACTTTAATTGGCTATGGTGCGACGGCTGTTTATCCGTACCTTGCCTATGCTTGTTTAAATGACATGATCCGTACCAGGGAAATTACCGGGCTTGATGCCACGGTGCTGGATGAGAATTTCCGTAAAGGAATCAATAAAGGCTTATACAAAATCACGTCTAAAATGGGTATTTCAACCATATCCAGCTATCGTGGTGCGCAATTATTTGAGTGTGTAGGTTTGAATCAAGCTGTCGTTGACCTTTGCTTTAAAGGTACAACTAATCGTGTTCAAGGCAGTCGTTTTGAAGAACTCGAAGCAGAGCAACGTATACTTTGTAAACTCGCATGGAACTCGCGTAAAAATATTGATCAAGGTGGTTTATTAAAATTTGTTCATGGTGGTGAAGACCATGCTTACAATCCTGATGTTGTTCAATCGCTGCAAGATGCGGTTAAATCAGGTGATTACGAAAAATATAAAATATATGCTGACCAGGTAAATAATCGTGCGCCTATCGCTTTACGTGATCTTTTAAAATTACGTGATGACGTTAAAGCCATCAACATTGATGAAGTAGAACCTTTTGAAACTATCGTGCAACGCTTTGATTCTGCTGCGATGTCACTTGGTGCCTTGTCACCTGAAGCACATGAAACACTTGCCCAGGCCATGAATCAACTTGGTGGGCGCTCTAACTCGGGTGAAGGTGGCGAAGATGTTAAACGGTATGGCACTGATAAACGTTCAAAAATCAAACAAGTTGCCTCCGGTCGTTTTGGTGTAACGCCAGCGTACTTGCGCAGTGCAGAAGTTATGCAAATTAAAGTTGCCCAAGGTGCAAAACCTGGTGAAGGTGGACAATTACCGGGGCATAAAGTTAACGACTACATTGCAGAGTTACGCTACTGCAAACCTGGTGTATCGTTAATTTCACCACCACCCCATCATGATATTTATTCTATCGAAGATCTGGCACAGCTTATTTATGATTTAAAACAAGTGAACCCGGACGGTTTAGTGTCAGTGAAACTTGTTTCTGAAGCCGGAGTGGGTACGATTGCCGCAGGTGTCGCCAAAGCTTATGCCGATTTAATCACTATTTCAGGGTATGACGGTGGCACAGGTGCATCACCTTTAACCTCGGTTAAATATGCGGGTGGTCCATGGGAACTCGGTTTAACTGAAACACATCAAATTCTTCGTGCAAATAACTTGCGCGGTAAAGTGCGTTTGCAAACTGATGGCGGTTTGAAAACCGGTTTAGACGTGATTAAAGCAGCGATATTAGGCGCTGAAAGTTTTGGTTTTGGCACGGGTCCAATGGTTGCCATGGGATGTAAATATTTGCGCATTTGTCATTTAAATAACTGTGCAACTGGTATTGCAACACAAGATGAAATCTTGCGTAAAAAACACTTCATTGGTGAAGTTGAAATGGTGACAAACTATTTTAAATTTATCACCCGGGAAGTGCGCGAGTTAATGGCATCACTTGGTTGCAAGCAATTAACGGATCTTATTGGGCGCACGGATCTATTAGAAATATTAGAAGGGACTACAGCTAAGCAAAATTCATTAGATTTATCACCCTTGTTATCTGATGCCGGTATTGCAAAAGATAAACCCACATTCTGTGTTGAACCTAAAAACGAACCTTTTGATAAAGGCGAGTTAGCAGAGCAAATGGTAGCGGATGCACTCAAAGCGATTGAAAGTCAATCCGGTGGCGAATTCAGCTACCAGGTTGAAAACATTAACCGTTCTATTGGTGCACGTTTATCCGGTGAAATTGCAGTACGTCATGGCAACCTCGGTATGGAAGACAACCCAATTACGCTGAACTTAACAGGCACTGCCGGCCAAAGCTTCGGCGTATGGAATGCCGGTGGTTTACACATGAACCTTGAAGGTGATGCTAATGATTACGTGGGTAAAGGCATGGCTGGCGGTAAACTTTCTATCCGTCCGCCTAAAGGTAGTGTATTCAAGAGCCATGAAACAACGATTATTGGTAACACCTGTCTGTATGGTGCAACAGGCGGAAAACTGTTTGCTTCAGGTTTAGCCGGTGAACGTTTTGCCGTTCGTAATTCAGGCGCACACACCGTTGTTGAAGGCATCGGAGATCATGGTTGTGAATACATGACCGGTGGTCTTGTTACCATACTGGGTGAAACAGGCGTGAACTTTGGCGCAGGTATGACCGGTGGTTTTGCTTACGTTTATGATGAAAACAATAACTTTAACAATCGTACTAACCAGGATATTGACATTGAACGTATTGTTCCGGAATCAATGGAAGCCTATCGTAGTCATTTACGTTCAGTCATCGTTGAGCATGTAAAAGAAACAGGAAGTCAACGCGGCCAGGATATTCTGGATAACTTTGCTGATTCACTTTGCCATTTCTGGTTAGTTAAACCAAAAGCAGCATCAATGGAATCATTGTTAACAGACTTACAAAGCGCCGCAGCATAGACTCAGTTCTGTAGCATTCAACACGCAACAGTTTTAAATAATTTATAGGTGCCGGATTTAAACCGGCCACTAACAAATAGACAGTAAAAAGATGGCAAATAACTTTCAGTTTTTACAAGTAAACCGAACGGATCCTGCAAAAAAAGATGCAGCTACACGGGTAAAAGAATACCGTGAAATTTATGCAAAGTTCGATGCAGCTAAAGCCGCAGAACAAGCTGACCGTTGTTTAGCGTGTGGTAACCCTTATTGCGAATGGAAATGTCCGGTTCATAACTACATTCCCAACTGGTTAAAACTGATTGCTGAAGGCAACATTATCGAAGCAGCTGAGCTGTCTCATCGTACAAACAGCCTGCCGGAGATTTGTGGCCGTGTATGCCCACAAGATCGTTTATGTGAAGGCGCCTGTACCTTAAATGATGGTTTTGGTGCGGTAACAATTGGTTCAATTGAAAAATACATTAGCGACACAGCGTTTGAACAAGGCTGGCGTCCTGACATGTCGAAAGTAAAAAGTACTGGCAAAAAAGTGGCTGTAATTGGCGCGGGCCCTGCTGGTCTGGGTTGTGCAGATATCCTGACGCGTCATGGCGTTGAAGTGACTGTTTATGATCGTCATCCAGAAATTGGTGGCTTGCTCATGTTTGGTATCCCGGAATTTAAACTTGAAAAAGAAGTGGTACAGCACCGTCGTAAAGTATTTGAAGAAATGGGTATCACTTTCAAACTTAACGTAGAAGTAGGTAAAGATATTCCATTCCAGGCTATTCTTGATGAATACGATTCTGTTTTCCTGGGTATGGGAACCTATAACTATATGCAAGCAGGTATTCCTGGCGAAGATAACCCGGGTGTTTATGCAGCGCTCGACTTCCTGATTTCAAATGTTAACCGTTGCTATGACTTTGAAAAAGATAAAGCTGATTTTATTGGCATGAAAGGCAAACATGTTGTTGTCCTCGGTGGTGGTGATACCGCGATGGATTGCAACCGTACTTCAATCCGACAGGGCGCCGCTTCCGTCACTTGCGCTTATCGTCGCGACGAAGAAAATATGCCTGGTTCTAAAAAAGAAGTTGCCAATGCTAAAGAAGAAGGCGTTAATTTCATGTGGAACCGCCAACCTACCGAGATTGTGGGTAACGGCCGTGTTGAAGGTGTTAAAGTGATTACCACTGAACTGGGTGAACCTGATAAGCATGGCCGTCGTAGTCCGGTACCTGTTGAAGGCTCAGAAGAAATCATTATGGCTGATGCTGTTATCATTGCCTTTGGTTTCCGTCCAAGCCCTGCTGACTGGTTTAAAGATTTTAACCTTGAAGTTGATGAACGTGGTCGTGTTAAAGCGCCACTGAATCAACCGTTCAAACATCAAACCACTAACCCAAAAATCTTTTCGGGTGGTGACATGGTGCGCGGTTCTGATCTGGTAGTAACAGCAGTATATGAAGGTCGCCAGGCAGCTGAAGGCATACTTGACTATTTAGAAGTATAAAAATTTTCACCACAGAGGCCACGGAGGTACACAGAGTTAAAATTCTGTCTCCAAACTTTTGTGGTGTAATTAAATAATAATTTTTCTTATAACTTAAGAAGACACGGTTAAATTTTTATAATTTCTCTGTGTACCTCTGCGACCTCTGTGGTTTATAAAAATGTCAGATTTAAAAAATGATCGTTTCTTACGTGCTCTACTAAAAGAACCAGTAGACATGACACCGGTATGGATGATGCGCCAGGCTGGTCGTTATCTACCTGAATATAAAGCCACCCGTGCTAAAGCCGGTGACTTTATGACATTATGTAAAACACCAGAACTTGCCACTGAAGTCACGATTCAGCCCTTAGATCGTTTTCCACTTGATGCCGCCATTCTCTTCTCGGATATTTTGACCGTTCCCGATGCAATGGGACTCGGTTTATATTTCTCTGAAGGTGAAGGTCCGCGCTTTGAGCGTCCGCTACGTACCAAAGCAGATATTGAGAATCTGATTAAGCCCCAAATGGATGAAGAGCTTGGTTATGTAATGGCTGCAGTTGCTATGATTCGCCGCGAACTTGATGGCCGTGTCCCACTGATTGGTTTTACCGGTAGTCCATGGACACTTGCGACCTACATGGTTGAAGGCAGCAGCTCGAAAGAATACGCTAAAGTAAAAGGCATGCTCTATGATCAGCCACAACTTATGCACCTTTTATTAGATAAGTTGGCTGACACGATTATTGAGTATCTCAATGCGCAGATTGAACATGGCGCGCAAGCTGTCATGATTTTTGATACCTGGGGTGGCGTCCTCACAACACGTGATTACAAAGAATTTTCATTACGCTACATGCAAAAAATCATGGATGGTTTAAAGCGTGAAAGTGAAGGCCGCAAAGTGCCCGTTATCATGTTTAGTAAAGGTGGTTGTCAGTGGTTAGAAGCCCAGGCAGATACAGGTGCTGATGCATTAGGTTTAGACTGGACGTTAGACATTGGCAATGCACGTGAACGTGTTGGAGATAAAGTGGCATTACAAGGCAACATGGATCCTTGTGTGCTCTATGCCTCACCTGAACGTATTCGTGAAGAAGTAGCCACTATTCTTGAAAGTTATGGCAAAGGTTCAGGCCATGTCTTTAATTTAGGACATGGTATTCATCAGTTTGTAGATCCGGAACATGCCAAAGCCTTTATTGAGGCGGTGCATGAATTAAGTCCTGCCTATCATAAATAAGTCAGCATCATACCTATAAAAAAGCCCTCTTCATGAGGGCTATAATTATCTTTAATACCTCTGCAATATTTTTACTTAAAGACAAAAATTTCTTTCGTGTATCTGGTGTTACTGGATCAATACTTTAATTTTTCCTCATGTATGTAATTAATAGCTTGAGCCTCTGATACCTCACACTAGAGATATCAGTAGCTACTGTTCCAAAGTCCAGTTTGTGATAATTCACACACCTATTCAATTCAAGAAAAGAGTAAGGTTAATTAAATAATTACTGATATTAGTCACAATGATATTTCAATCTGCATGAAGGGATCGCACTCATTCACTGATTATGCGAAAATACTGCTATGAAAATTACAGGCCACATAAACAAAATGCTGACAACGCTGGGGGCAACTCCGGGGTCACCTGTTCAATACCAGTTACCACTCGACGATGAACTTATTCCATTAAATAAATATATTGATGAAAAGGTAAAACTCAAATACCTTGGTGAAATTCACTGTATAGAGTGTGGACGCAAGACCAGTAAAAATTATAACCAGGGATTTTGTTATCCCTGTTTCAAGTCGCTGGCAAAATGCGATATGTGTATTATGAAACCGGAAACCTGTCACTATCACCTCGGGACATGTCGTGAACCTGCATGGGGTGAAGAGCACTGCATGCAGGAACATTATGTTTACCTGGCTAATTCTTCAGGTATAAAAGTGGGCATTACACGCGGCAGTCAAATACCCACTCGCTGGATGGATCAGGGTGCAAGTGAAGCCTTGCCTATTTTTAAAGTAAGTAATCGCCTGCTGTCCGGTAAGCTCGAAGAAGTCCTGAAAAGTCATGTTTCTGATCGTACCGACTGGCGTAAAATGCTTAAAGGCAAGCCTGAACATATTGATCTTGCTGCCAGGTGCTCTGATTTAATTAAAGCATCTGAAGTAGAAATAAACGAAATTGAAAGAGAATATGGAAAATCAGAAATTCAGTTACTTGATGAACAGCAAATCAGTATTGAATTTCCTATAGAAAAATTTCCAGAAAAAATAAAATCACTCAGCTTTGATAAAACACCTGAGGTTGAAGGTGTGTTACAGGGTATTAAAGGCCAGTACCTGATATTCGATACCGGCGTAATAAATATTCGTAAGTTTGGTGGTTATCTTGTTGAGTTTTCTGATTAAGCTTAAAAATAGTATCCGACTTCTACCTGCACAAAATCATCCTGACGTAATGAATACAGTGGGCTGTTAGAATCGGTAATTCCATTAAATACACGTGCTTCGATATTTAATTTCCAGCCTTCAGCTAAGCGTCGGCTCGCTTCAATACTGTATAAACGTGAGCTGTCATCTCTATCCGCAATGACACCCACGAGTACTGTTGTATCTTTCGCGTCATTTTTAGTCCAGCGCAACCCAAGCATATAATCATCTTCAAAAGGTGTTGTCGCAGTGCTATTACGATCATCATATAAATACTCCACTACCAAACCAATATCAGAAGCACTTTCGAACACACCATTAAAGGTATATTCAAAGCCTGCTGTAGCAGCATAGTAACTCTCGTTATTAATATGTCGATTAATCGCTTCGACTTTCCAAAGCCATGCCCCCTTTGTTGCCTGTAAATCAAGTCCCGTTTGTTGCATCAAATTATACACAGGCCTCAACACCGGGTTACCACTCGCATCAAGCCCTGCTTCAAATAAAGGGTCACGACTTGTACCATCAAAATGGCTTAAACCAATATCCCAATCACCGATACTGTGTATCCAGCGCACAGCATAATCAATATGATTTTGTTTATCGCCAGACTCGTATATTGGACTCGTCGTGTCGACATATAATGCAGTGCGTAATCGTCCATTCACGCCTGCAAATGTGCGTTCACGAAAATAAGGCAGGATAAATAAATCTACCGTCCCCCAGTCCTGAATCATTGCATAGTTAATCATGGGTTGGCCGAGCTTTTGTTCACCATCCATACTTTCTACTAAATCGGTTTGGTTTATAACATCAACAAGATGTTGCGACTCCGACACGCCCCAAAAAACCTTACGAACACCTACTCTTAATTCAGAGGCATTAAAGACTTTTAACCAGCTTAATTCGCGTATATCCGAATGTGTGCGTTCTTTATCATGGTGATCCCAACGCGTAAAAGGAGAAAATGTCATGAGTTGTTTACCATCATCCCATTCGTGATACCACTGCGCTTTAATTGCAACAGAACCATATTGATTAAACTGTGAAGAAGATAATGCATCCTGGCTAAAGTGACGTGCCTGAAATGAAACGTCACCGGACCATTCACTTGCCGACAACATATTTATCCATAACGTAGTTAAACTAACAACGAATAGCGATAGAAAACCCTTTCTCATATTCAACTCCACTAAATCAAAATATCAATACTCTAACGTGCGCGCTTGAGACTATTGCGATCAAAATCACGACTACTAAAACCATTGTTAAACTTATACGATTTCCAGATCAATGTCGTACTTTTTCCGGTTTGATGATTAACCATCTCAAGTCGACCTGGACGCCAGAACTTATTCACATGTTTCTTATAATCATGTTGCGTTAATGTTTTTAATAAACTTTTTTTACGATCATAAAATTCAATTTTAAGTGGCTGATACATTTCCTTGTCTAACCATGTAATTTGTTTTGTATAGCCTGATTTTACATACTGCGGGATACGCTCAATAACAAAAACATCGCGGCCATTAAATTTATCGTCTTTAATAAATCTGTATTTATATTTTGCCACTTCCTGAGAAGAGATATCCTCATAAGCAAATTCACTGCCCATAAACGGACCCGATTTATTTGATGACGAAATTCGTTTTACCCGTTTTAGTGCAGGTAAATATAACCATTGTTCATCAGCATCCAAGGTATGTGTAAAACTTAAAAAGGCCGTTCCCTTGACATCAGCCGGAGTATCAAAAATTGTTAGTGATTTATCTCCGTCACCTTCTACTTCTAATGCTTTGCCTCTGATCTCACGCGTACTTTCAGCACCCTGACTATTGCGCAAAATCATTTTCGATATTGTGGCTTGATCGCCCCAACCTTGATCACGTTTATCTGCTTCTACTGCAATTGCCAGACCTTTTTCTTCAGCTGTTTCTGCAAAACTTGCACCGCTAAAAGCAAGTAAGCCTGATAATAAAATTATTCCTTTCATTATTTTTTCTCCAGTTTCATTAATAGTGGTGGCAGGAAGAAGAAATCTGCCAGTAACGCGAATGTAATAATTATCGCTGTTAACAAACCCATGCCTGAGTTCAGTGCAAAGTGTGACTGGGCAAGCACCATAAAGCCGGCCACAAGTACGATTGAGGTTGTCAGTAATGCACGACCAACATGAGTAAAGGCATAACGAACAGCATTTTCTGCGGTATAACCATATTCCCGTTTGGCACGAAGATACTTACTTAAAAAATGAACGGTATCGTCAACCACAATACCCAGTGTCATTGTAGTTACCACTGACAAACCTAAACCAACTTCACCAACAAAGATCCCCCATAGTCCAAAGCCCATCGCGGCAGGAACAAGGTTTGGAACCATACTGACTAAGCCTGTTTTCACTGAACGGAAAGCTATAATTAAGATAGCAGATATAAGCACCATGGCTAATGTTGTACCAATCAGCATGCTATTAATATTACGCTGTCCAATATTGGCGAACATCACTGTTGGACCTGATCCATTCGCTTCTTTTATATGTTTAGCATTATCCGTAATCCATTTGGCAGCACGTTTTTCCAGGCTAAGGATTTCATTACTCGACATTGTTTTAATTGAAACGGTCATACGTAATGCTGATTTATCAATATTGATTTGATTGTTTAAATCCAGGCCATACGGTAATGACATTTCATACATAAGCAAATATTGTGCGGCCAGATTTCTTTCTTCTGGTATTTTCATCCAGCTTTTATCATCACCATGCATATTTTTATTAAGGCGCTTAATTACCTCGGTATAAATATTTACATGACGTGTTTCAGGCTGCTGGCGATACCAGTTTGCAAAGCTTTCAACTTCATTTAAGTATTCAGGCGCACTGATTCCACCCGGTTCACTACTCACAAGTGAATAATCGACAATATATAGTCCTGTTAAATTTTTATCGACATAATCTGAATCTTGCCTAAATTCAATTGTTTCATCAAAGTAATGGACAAACACATCGTTCAATTCATTTTTTGAAACAAACATAACCAGAACAAGAATGAGCGCACCCATTCCATACATTAATGGCTTCTGTTTGCTGACAACAAAATCACCTAACTTCACCATCGCCGGCTCACTCTCTTCCTCTTGTACTTTTACTCGCACGGGTAAAACTGAAACGAGGGCAGGCAAAAAAGTGACTGAAAGAATAAA
This sequence comes from Gammaproteobacteria bacterium, assembly GCA_026197095.1. Classification (GTDB taxonomy): domain Bacteria; phylum Pseudomonadota; class Gammaproteobacteria; order UBA6429; family Thiohalophilaceae; genus JAGLTQ01. Next base: position 4,864 of record JAPHTF010000201.1, on the reverse strand, counting down.
TGAGGCAACCACACCCATCGCAACAAAATTACCTAAGTGTTGAAATGGCGGAACATCTGAAAAATTCATGGTTAAGAAACCAATCATGGTTGTTGCGCTGGCAAGGAAAACAGGTTGTAAGTTAATACGCAACGTTTCAATAATGGCATTGTTTTTCTCTTTACCCATTCGCATGCCATGTAAAAGTGTTGTTAAAACATGTACTGAGTTTGCAATCGCAACGGTTAATATTATGGTCATTGATGACACTGACGGTCCGGTTAAGGGGAAACCAATATAGCCGCCTAATCCCATTCCCGTCATGATAGATAAAAAGATCACTAATATCGTACCAAACGTTGTTGAAAAACTTTTCAACAAAAATAAGAGCATAATAAACATAACAGCAAAACTAATCGGGACTAAGGTTTGCATATCACCCTGTGCACTTTCTGCAAAGGCATTATTCATGGGTACCATACCAGATACACGTACATCGATATTTGGTGCTAAGACACGAATCTCTTCTGCTAAGTTTCGTGCATGATTCATCACTTCGGGGACTTCTTTGGTTTGGTCAATGTTAGGTAAAGTGATTAATGCTGATACTGATGTTACATGTCCTTTAGGAGAGACTAGGCGTTGCTTTAATAGCGGCTCATTTATCGCAATATTTTTAATTTTTTCTAAATCAGCATTACTTAAGTTGCCCGCATCACTGACTAAATCTTCAACGATTAAATCATCTCCCTCTGCATAGGTATGTTGAAAATTTGAAATAGAATCAACTCGGGTTGAATACGGAATCTGCCAGGATTTTTCCGTTAAGGTTTCAATTACCTTTAAAGTTTCGCGCGTGAAAACATTTCCATCTTTAGGACTCAAAACAAAAAGTACATTGTCATTGTGACTATATGTTTTTTCTAAATTGTCGAAGGCTTGTAGCTGAGGATTATCAGCACTAAAGAAAACACGGTAATCTGCTTTAAATACCAGGAACCGACCACCACTCGCCGCGCCAAAGACCAAAAATAATGTTAATACGATAATTAACCAACGGTATTTTAATACCCATGGTCCAAGACTTTCTTCCAGCTCTTTCATGTGATGCTCCTATTCAATTTACCAGGAATGGCTCGGGATAAAAATTATTCTTATTTTTTAACTAACCCATTCAAAATTAATAACACCACCCCTTTGGCGAGTCGCTCCAATTCTTCAATGGGAAACATATTAATAAAAAAAGGAGAGGAAAATTTTACGATGGCGGCCTGAACATACCCGGCCATTTCAGCTACGTTCTCAATAGCAAACTCTTCACTGTCACAGCCCTGTTGCAGGATTGTGCTAATAAATTCATTATCTGTTTTTACTTGTTGTTGTACTATGTCAGCTCGTTTCTTAATGATGATATCAATTAACTCGGACATTTTTGGTTCGTTGCTAACCTGGCTGTGTCCATAATTCAGCATGGCTAAAACAAAAATCTTTAGTCGCGTGGATTCTGTAATACCCTGACGAGACACAACCTCCTTTAAAATTGTTTCTCTATCACAAATACACCGCTCTGCCATGGCAGAACCAATCGCCATTTTATTCTCAAAATAGCGATATAGATTTGCTGTCGACATATCAATGTCAGAAGCAATTTCAGCCATGGTGGTTTTACCAAAGCCATAGGTACGAAAACGTGCTTCTGCCGCATCAAGAATTTGGGTACTAATTTCTTCTGTCATCAATTTTTTCCATATTTAACGTAATTTTGATAAGTAAGGTCGTATTTATAGACCATGAATAATGAATAATCAATTAAATATTCATTATTCAGCAAAAATCGATCAATTATCACTTATAAAACAAATGCTTATAAATTTAGCGGATTTGCATTTTGGTCTGTTTTGCCTTTTTCCCGATGCGAATGTGGCAAAAAATAGTCCGTTCGGCATTATTGATCTTCCAACTACCCGAGGTCTGGTAGTCGTTTAACTGACGAATAGTGGAGGCAACCCAGTTGTATGGCTGTTGTTGTTTCTGCCTGAAATAATGATATGAAAGGTGTTTACACCAGTTTTGGAATTGGGAAGCAGACTCAATACGTACTTCTTTTTGGCTTTTCGCTGATACAACATGAAATGCCGAAGCGAGTACAAATGAGATAAAGATCAGTGAGTATTTCATGATATTTTCCCTCCCTGGAAAATAGCTGTTCTTATTTAATCAGGATACATGGTTAACTAAACCCTGTCGTTGCGAGCCATGTTTTTTATGGCGAAGCAATCTTATACCGAGAAGGTATATTCATAAGATTACCGCGTCAGTATAAAAAACACCTATTTTATATACTTTCTCGAAATGGCTGTTATTTCTTGCCTAATTTCTCTCCCGCTTTAGCGCTTAATTTTGCCCTGGGATGTGCCGCATCATAAACTCTGGCTAAATGTTGAAAATCCAGGTGAGTATAAATTTGGGTGGTTGATATATCGGCGTGTCCTAATAATTCCTGCACAGCACGCAAGTCACCACTGGACTCCAGCATATGACTGGCAAAAGAATGGCGAAGCAAATGCGGAAAAACATTCATATCAATGCCCTGCTTTTGCGCCCAATATTTCAGTCGTTTTTGGATAACGGAGTTATGTATACGCTTGCCTTGTTTACCGACAAACAAAGCCTGTTCGTTTTCATTCGCTAATTCAGCCCGCCGTGATAACCAGACCTTGATGGCTTCGCTGGCTTTTTTACCCACGGGCAACTCACGTTCTTTATCCCCTTTACCGGTAACACGAATCACACCCGATACACTTTTTTTTCCATCATTAAGATCCAGAGATGAAAGCTCCGACAAACGTAATCCAGATGAATAAAATAACTCCAGTATGGCGCGGTCTCTCACCGTTTCGGCTTCATCCCCTTTAATTTCAATCAAGCGCGCCACACTATCAACGTCTAAAGTAGAAGGAAGCTTACGCCCAGTCTTGGGTGCCTGAATATTTTTTGCGGGATTATTCAATAGCTGGTTTTCGACTAGCAAGTATTTAAAAAATGATCGAAATGTCGATAACATTCTCTGCAAACTTGCTCCACCCAGACCCTGCCGGTGACATTGTGAAATGAGAGAACGGATAACTTGATCGTCAATATCAGTCCATTGTGAGATATCGTGTTTGTCACAATAAGCGATAAGTGACTGAAGATCGCGGGAATAACTTTTTAAAGTATGCGAAGAATAGTTACGTTCATTACGTAACTTGGCAAGAAATGAATCTATCCATTTCATTGCGGCATTTTTCATTTTATTCTTCCAGATGTTGCTTAAGGATGCGGGTTAAAACCTGGCCAAGTAAGGATAGAAAGAGCGTGCCCATATCTGCACGGAAGCGCTGAGAATCATAGCTACCAATCGCTATAATGCCATAACAATTTTTACTGTCTTTATCAGTTACTAAAGGCACTACACCGGCTGATTGAATATCGGCATCATCAAATAACGCCTGCATTTGTTCTGCATTAAACGAACCGCATACAGGTTGCCTTGCGGTCATGACTTTTTCACCAATAACTAAAGCAGGTTGTTGCCATGAGGTTAACTCTTCATGTTCTTTTAAAATCTCATTGCCTGATGCCAGGAGTTTTACCACAATGGCATCGGCTTCAAAGTCCGCGCGCATACGTTGCTCAATAACGCTAATAATATCTTTTAATGAAGAGGCATCCAGCAACTCTAAAATAAGTGCATTAACATTGTTATTTAATTTTTCATTCGTTTGCGCGGTTTTAATTAAACTTTGCAGCTTTCTTTTGAGCTCACCTTTTTGCTCACGTAAAACCTGCACCTGGCGTTCAATTAATGACACCGCTGGGCCTGATTCGTGAGTCAATAACATATCCGTCAGGAGATCCTGATGCTTTTCAAAAAAGGCCGGGTGATCACGCAAGTAGCGCACCATGTTATGTTCAAATTCAGTGTCGACAGCTTTGTGATCTTGAGAACTCATAGAGTTATTTTGCCTTCAAAAACAGTGGTTGCAGGTCCTGTCATCATAACGGGCGAGGCCTCACCTTGCCAGCTGATTTGTAAACTTCCACCCGGTAAATCAACCTGAACCTTGTCAGCTAAGTAACCTTGCACGTAACCAATCACCATTGCCGCACAGGCACCCGTGCCACAGGCCAGCGTCTCTCCTGCTCCACGCTCATAGACACGCAAACGGATATGCGCATCATCAATAATTTGCATAAAACCGGCATTCACCCGGTTAGGGAAAAGCAAGTGATTTTCAATAGCCGCACCAAGCTCATCAATCGCAGCCGTATCCACATTTTTTACAATGGTCACGGCATGTGGATTACCCATGGAAACCGCACCAATTTGTATTACCTCACCCTTCACATCCAGTGAATATTCATTGAGGCGCGTGTCAGCATTAAACGGAATATTCCAGGGATCAAATTCGGGAATACCCATATTGACAGTGATCTGTCCATCAACCTGAACATGTAATTCAATGACACCTGATGCTGTTTCTACCCGAATGATATCTTTGTCTGTTAAGCCTTTTTCACGTACAAATACCGCAAAACAGCGTGCACCATTGCCACATTGCTCAACTTCACCACCATCTGCATTAAAAATACGGTAGATAAAATCAACATCAGCACTCTCCGCTGTTTCAACTAACAACAACTGATCGCAACCAATACCAAAGTGACGATCTGCAATAAGACGCACCTCTTCCTCAGACAGGTCAATATCCTGATTTATTGCATCAATGACAACAAAGTCATTGCCGAGGCCGTGCATTTTTGTGAATTCAATTTCCATAGTTTATTTTATGCTCTAAACGTCGCCCATGTAAAACCTGTCATTGCACTTAATGAACCGCTA
>JAPHTF010000180.1 GCA_026197095.1 Gammaproteobacteria bacterium | reverse complement strand
TTGCAAGACAACTTAATGAACGTCCAAGAGAAACATTGAAATTTAAAACACCTGCGTATATGTTTAACCAGTGTGTTGCGACGACCGGTTGAATCCGCAACCCATAGCGGTCATTCGATATTCTTAAAATACACATGGAAAAATCATAATAAAAAGCTGGATGCGATTTTGGATGAGGTTAGTCTCAGCTCCTATAACAGTGCTTTTTATAGTTCCAATATTCGATTATTTGATGTCTATATCTAAAACAGATATTAGTTGCTTACAAGGTATAGATGGATTTCTTTTTGTTGATATACCATTTGTCTTAATTTCTTTAATTATATCTCTACTATAAATCTATCTTTTTATTGTTAAAAGATGGCATAAAGCCCTTCATTCCGTATTTGGTGGCATGCTGATTTCGATAATTGTTTCAGTGTTAATGAGAGTAACTAGTAAAGGATCGAATATTGTTGGAACTTTTTCAATTATGTTGATGATGCCTGCCACTCTTCGACGGTAAATGTGTATATCTACACTTCCCTGTTGATGAAAGGCCAGATACATCAGGGTGCCAGGATCAGAATCCTCCAAGTAAAAGTCTCCTTAGTCGAGAATTAGATCAATTCAAGAATTTTTAAATTTAACATGTGACTTGGATCACGCTTTTTAGCTCTCTAGTTCTAATTCTAGGTATATGTAGTAAATATGTAGGAAATAGCCTACATAAAATGTTTGTTTCTTAACTATTACGTTTTATCATTAATGATTCAAAATACAATATATAATAATTTGGGGATTTTCTCGTGTTTGTTACAGTTTTTCGAAACGTATTATTATTTTTTATATTATTTAGTGCAACGGTCGCTATCGCAGAACAGTGTGCAGGAACTACATATTATTATAATGGGAAATGTGGTTATGAGCCGAGTGATCCCGGGTATTATATAAATGGTTTGTGGATATCGACGCCAATATTCCCTGGTAGAACAAGTAAAGAGGAGGCTGTTCAGGCATGTCGCAGTGCATTAGAAATCTGGGGGCCTGATTATTACACTAATACAATTTATCAAGGTTTAGCAACTGTAGCATTAAATGGATACCAGAGTGAGTTTGTTTCCCATGTAGTTAGAAGAGATAATTTTTTTATTAATGGGCAATGGCGTACCGCAACAATGAGGTTTGTATATGTAAACACTGGTTTGCAAGGAACCTTCCCAAAAGAAAATTTTAAAACAGGATTAACAAAATGTTATGGCACACGTTGTGAATCACGATTTTATTGGGAAGATTATACTGTAATACAAGGAAGCATAAAGGAAATACATTGGAGTGGGTGTAATTCTCCATTTGAGGAAGAAAAAAAATACTTTATTCAGTTAACTGCGGATAAGCCAGCATCAGGACTAAGCGGTAATTACGTAACAAAAATATACCCGGGAAATTATTCATTAACTCAATCTAACCCCAGGGTACATCCAACATTAGCACTTTTAAATGCTAAAGTAGTCGATGAAGATGGTGAAATTCAAAAGGATGTAAAATTAAAGATAGAAATTGAGCCAATTGAACAGACTGGTGGCCATCTTGGAACAACAAACCATTCAACGCGACCTAAAATTAATAGAACATATGGTCGATTAAGAAAAGTTGGGGATAACCTCAATTTATTAGGTTTAGAAATAGAAGGCTCGACGGGAACAACAGGACTTGATTTTTATTATGTTGCTCCTGAGATATCAGGTGATTATAAGTTGAAGATTACTTGTGTTGATAAAGAATGTTTTCATGAAGACCCAACGACAGTATATGTTGGAGTTGATGGGTTGTCCTCACTAGGAGATAGAGTGATATACAAACTGATAGGTAAAACAGAATATCACAATGACAATCACTATGTTGACTCACAGACTAGAGATAAATTAGCGCGTCTGGTTCAAAGATATAATAGATATAGGCAGAATTATAAAGCTGAATATCCAAATATCCCCGTTATTCATTTTAATGATGCAAGCTTAATTCGTGGCGGCACATTTGATATTAAAGGCACATGGAAAAATAAACACGAATTGCATCGTGTAGGTACAGATATTGATGTTAGAGCAAATGGAGCATCGGGTAGTATACCTAATAATCTTTTTAATACGTTTAAAACTTTCGTTAAGAATGTAGGTTGTGTTGCCGATCTAGAGTTTAACACTACAATAACGAATGCTGAAGGTAACACAATTATACATCCAAATAGACATTTCCATTTATATTGCGATTAAGAGTTAAAGGGAATAAGCATGAAAAATAAAATAAAACATCTAATCATATCAACGCTTTTTGGGCTTGCATCAACTCCCTTATCAGCTACGTTATTATTTGAATATCAAAATGATCGTGTAGAGCTTGATGATGTAAATGGTGACATTATATTGACTTATGATAATTCTGAACAGCAGCCGGTAGTTGTCAGGTGGACTACACCAACAAAGTTTGATGCTCAAATTAAATTAAAAGTAGAACGTGAAAAAAATTTAATTGAGTATAAATATTCGATTAAATCAGATAAGTTTTCTAAGCAAAGAATAAACACAATATTTCTTGATGCCAAACAAGTAATAGAGTCTACTGTTAAGCAGCCTAAAGAATGGGAGTATTTAAGTTCAGGAGAAGACGAAAGCATTCCACAAGATGAACGTATGACTTGGAAGTCTGCGCAAGAAAATGAAGGCATAAAGCCGAGTAAAAAAGACAAAAAATTTGAGTTTTTAAGTAAAGCCCTTCCTTCAATCCGGTATATAAATTTAGAAGGTGGAACATTTATAGCGAGTTATCCTGATAGCGGACCACAAATACAGACCAGGACGTTTATTCGAGATGTCGTTCATAAAAAATATATGAATGGTAAAAATTATCCGGTATTAGCACCTGTTATAAAGATTCAAGAAAAAGCGGTACCAGCAGATATTCTTCAATCTATGCATGATGAAGTAGAAAATTATACGATTTATGGAGAAATGGATACGGTTTTTGTTGATAAGGTTAACCAATTGTTGTTATTAGCCACTAATGCAGAAAAATCTGGTGATTCAAAACTAGCTTATGAGTACTTAAAAGATTTAAAAAAGTATATAGAAAAAGAAGGTGACGATAATGACGTGCATGAACACGATGAACGTAAAGAATCTGAACGGAATAGATCTACAGTAAAAAAGCTAGTGAAAAAATCATTGAAATTTAATATAAATTATCTTAAAAAAATGATGAAAAATGAAGATAATGATGATTAATAAATTTAGAGACAGACTAGTGATAAATAATCAACTTAAATTATATACATATGTGTTGGGAATCGCATTATCACTTTTTGTTGATAGTGCCTTTGCAAATGAACCAACCGAGAAAGATATGATTCGATGCAAGGAAGTAATTACTGTAGATTGGTTAATAAAAGAGAATCCTGGTTATAACCAGGAGAATGTTGAATTTATGTGTAAAAATGTTTCAGAAGGTGCATGGTTAACCTGTATTGAAGGCCAAAAAAATACAGGTCAGAGCTTCCCTGACGCTTTAAAAATATGTGCTGATATTGAAAATTAATTTATATCTAATCTTACATTTTATACTGCACAATATTTGCTAAAAGCAATTATTCGCAACACTTTTGATAGTCAGTTATCGACCCAAAGCAGACATAAACAAATTAAAGATAATAACTAAGTCTACAATTTATATTTGAGAATAATTATGACTATTGAAACTGATAAAGATCTTAAAGCATTACAAGCAATTGGAAAAATTGTGGCTCAAACCCTAAAAGAAATGATGAATAGGGCTGAACCGGGTATGACAACACATGAGCTAGATTTAATTGGAAAAGAGTTATTAGAAAATTATGGAGCAAATTCAGCTCCAAAAGTTACTTATGGTTTTCCAGGCTATACATGTATAAGTATTAATGAAGAAGCTGCACACGGTATCCCTAGCACAAAAATAATTAATCCCGGAGATATAGTAAATATTGATGTTTCAGCAGAAAAAAATGGTTATTTTGCAGATACAGGTGGTACTTTTGTTGTACCACCTAGCTCTCACTTAAAAGATCGATTAATCCATTCAACTCAGTTAGCTCTTAAAAATGCATGCAATTATGTTTCAGATGGAAAGCCATTAAATGGAATTGGCAAAACAATTCAAAAAGTAGCTAAACAAAAAGGGTTTCGAATTATAAAAAATTTATGTGGGCATGGGGTTGGACTTGGGTTGCATGAAGAGCCAAGAGAGATCCCTGGCTATTACATCCCTCAAGATAAGAGGTTATTGCATGATGGTTTAGTTATAGCTATTGAACCATTTTTGTCTACTAATAGTCAGTATGTTTCAGAAGCTGATGATGGATGGACTTTATCTGGAGCTAGAGGAAATTTTTCAGCTCAATTTGAACATACAATGGTGATAACTAAAGGTAAGCCTATCATTTTGACGATGCCATAAAGTTTTAATTATTATTTTCTTACAAAAATATTTAAATACAATGTCTGCTAATGGCTGCGGATTCAACCGGTCGTCGCAACACACTGGTTAAACATATACGCAGGTGTTTTAAATTTCAATGTTTCTCTTGGACGTTCATTAAGTTGTCTTGCA
>JAPHTF010000016.1 GCA_026197095.1 Gammaproteobacteria bacterium | reverse complement strand
TGCATGGGATACGGTTTCACAACCGGATGACAAGTTTATGAATGATGATCAATTTAATGAACTGTTTGATGGTGATGCATTACTGGCGGTAAGTGGTGGACCAAGTGCCGCGTTGGAACCGGTATTACTTCGCACGCGTGCACCTAAACGCGATACGTTCTGCTGGAAGCGTGGTGAAACCACGGCAACACCCGCTGAAATTATGGCATTCAATGGCATCACTGCAGAAGCCATGCAAGCGAGTATCAATGGTTTTTTTGCGGCAAATAAATCAGCTGCATAATCAACACTGATACTTGATAGAGATGGTTTCGCTGTTACGAAAGTAACAGCGAAATAATTGGAGTAGTAGGTTATGAGTAAAACGAAAATCATTGTACTGGATGATGATCCAACAGGTTCGCAAACGGTTCATAGTTGTTTGCTGTTGACTCGCTGGGATGTGGAAACATTAAAACAGGGTTTAACCGATAGTGCGCCTTTATTTTTTGTACTGACAAACACGCGCGGTATGAGTGCTACGGATGCAGCTGATTTAACTCGCGAAGTGTGCGTTAATTTACGTGAAGCATTAAAGCAACTATCAGCGGAGGGTAATACTATAAACCCGTTGTTAGTGAGCCGTTCCGATTCGACCTTGCGTGGTCATTACCCGGTAGAAACGGATATCATCGCAGAAGAGCTGGGTCCATTCGACGCACACTTTATGGTGCCCGCCTTTTTTGAAGGTGGTCGTATTACTAAAGATAGTATCCATTACCTGGTGGTTGATAGTGAGCCAGTACCGGTACATGAAACTGAATTTGCGCGTGACTCGGTATTTGGTTATTCACATAGTTACCTGCCAGATTATGTTGAGGAAAAAACCTCGGGACGTATTAAAGCAACAGAGGTTGAACGTTTTGTTTTAAGAGATGTGAGAGGCAATTCACTACCACGGTTACAGGCATTGAAAAATAATCAATGCTGCGTGGTGGATGGCGAGACACAAGATGATCTCAATCATTTCTGTTCGCAATTGATGCAGGCTGCAGCAGACGGAAAACGATTCCTGTTTCGCAGTGCAGCCAGCTTGTTAACGGCATTGGCTCAATTGCCTCCTCAGCCTGTTGCCGCGGAAAAAATGCGTGAGTATGTACGTGATGGTAAAGCCGGTGCCGTCATTGTTGGTTCGCATGTGTCGAAGACAACACAACAGTTAAATCACCTGTTAAGGCAAGATAGCATTCAGGGGATTGAAATTGATGATGAAAAAATTGCAGAGCAACGCGATAAGTTATTAAAAGATATTTCAGTTGTTGTACAGGAATGTCACGCAAAGAATATTACACCGGTTATTTATACCAGCCGTACAGAATTGCAATTTGATGATCAGCAAACACGCCTGGCATTTGGTGAGCAAGTATCTGCGTTTTTAATGGACGTGGTAAGAAACTTGCCCGCTACGATTGGGTTTTTGATCAGCAAGGGCGGCATTACTTCAAACGATGTGTTGAGTGATGGCCTGGCCTTAAAAACTTCACGCGTGGTTGGACAAATATTAGCGGGTTGTTCGGTTGTGCGTTGCCCCCATGATCATCCTCGTTTTCCTGATATGCCGGTGGTGATATTCCCGGGAAACGTTGGTGATGAAAGCAGTATAACAACAGCGGTTAAACGACTTGCTGCATAGAGTTATTTATAAAAAAAGAGTTGCCTGATGAAAACAAATCTTAATCATTTATTAAATAAAGACTCTCCGTCAGCAATCGGATCATTTAATATTCTTGATCTTGATATGGCCTTGAGTATTATTGATTGTGCAGAGGCACTACAAAAACCTGTGATAATAGGGATCGCGAGTCGTCACTTTAATGATATTCGTGCACCTTTATTAGTTCCTTCTATATTAAAAGCTATCGAGACAACTGAGTTACCGATAGCGTTGCACCTGGATCATGCAGCACCGGATCAATTTGATATGATTAAGCAAGCACTTGATTTGGGTTTCAGTAGTATCATGATTGATGGTTCATTATTGCCACTCGAGGAAAATATAGCGATTACTAACAAAGTGGTTGAAATCAGTCATCGTTACAATGCAAGTGTAGAAGGGGAGATAGGCGGTATTGCTGGTGAAGAAGGCGTTGCCGACACTCAAGCTGATAGCCCGGAATATATTCCGTATACTGATGCGGTCGAAGCACAGCAATTTGTTACTGCAACGAATGTTGATGCTTTAGCTATAGCGGTTGGCACTGCGCATGGTATTTATAAATCTGAACCGCATATCAATTTTGATGTGATTAAAGAAATTTCATCCATGCTTGATGTCCCGTTAGTGATGCATGGGGCGACAGGCGTTTCTGATGCATCAATGCAAAAAGCGGTAACTAACGGTATACGAAAAATAAATTATTTTTCAGGTTTGTTGCAGACAGCCATGGATGAAATAAGAGGTTACGAATCTCAAGGCAATGATTTTCTCCTGTTTAAACAGCAAATGCAAAAACAATGGCGTGATGTTATTGCTGAACAAATTGCGCTTTATGCTAACTTACCTGTAAAGTCGTATAAACAGGCCTGATGATTTTCAATGAATATGACTGAACACAATATACAAGCGGGTAACAAGGTGTCATTGCTTAAAGCTTTATTAAAGCTGCTGCCTGAAGATGCTGTACTGCATGAGGAAGAAGATTTACATCCTTATGAATGTGATGGCCTGTCTGCATACCGCCATTTGCCCATGATTGTTGTATTACCGGATACGTTTGAACAGGTTCAGGCCGTGCTTCGTTTATGTTATCAATGTGAAGTCCCGGTCGTTGCGCGTGGTGCAGGTACCGGTTTATCAGGTGGTGCGTTGCCACTCGATAATGGTGTTTTGTTAAGCCTTGCCAAGTTTAAAGATATTATTCATATCGATCCAAAGCGCCGTATTGCGCGTGTTCAACCTGGCGTGCGTAACCTGGCTATTTCACAGGCAGTCGATCAATTTGGTTTGTATTACGCACCGGATCCTTCCTCGCAAATTGCTTGCACCATCGGTGGTAACGTGGCTGAAAATTCGGGTGGCGTGCATTGTTTAAAGTACGGTTTAACGGTGCACAATATTCAGCAATTAAAAATTATTACTATTGACGGCGAGTTGTTAACGATTGGCGGTAGTGGTCTTGATAGTGCAGGTTATGATTTATTAGCTCTAATGACGGGTTCCGAAGGCATGCTCGGTGTGATTGTTGAAGTCACTGTTAAGTTATTGCCTAAACCTGAGCGCGCTCAAGTTATATTGGCAGCATTTGATAACGTGGTAAAAGCGGGTGAAGCAGTCGGTAATATTATTTCTGCAGGTATTATTCCTGCCGGTTTAGAAATGATGGATAAGCTGGCGATCAGCGCAGCTGAAGATTTTGTCCATGCCGGTTACCCGTTAGATGCAGAAGCTATCTTGCTGTGTGAGCTTGATGGTACCAATGAAGAAGTATCTGAACATGTTGCCAAAGTACGTGAAGTATTACAGCAAAGTGGGGCAACCGAAGTACGTACCGCAAAAGATGAAGCTGAGCGCCTGACTTTCTGGAAAGGCCGTAAAGCTGCATTCCCAGCAGTGGGTCGTTTATCACCCGATTATTATTGTATGGATGGCACCATTCCGCGCAAACAATTACCGCGTGTACTTGAAGCAATGGCTGAGTTATCTAAAGACTATAATTTACCGGTGGCCAATGTCTTTCATGCCGGTGATGGCAACTTACACCCCTTGATTTTGTATGATGCCAATATACCGGGCGAATTAGAACGTACTGAAGAATTTGGTGGAAAGATTCTGGAGTTATGTGTCGAAGTCGGCGGCACCATTACAGGTGAGCACGGTGTGGGTATAGAAAAAATCAACCAGATGTGTGTGCAGTTTAATCCCCTTGAACTGACGCAATTCCATGCGGTGAAAGCAGCGTTTGATCCACAAAGTTTACTCAATCCGGGTAAAGCCGTACCAACATTACATCGCTGTGCCGAGTTTGGTGCTATGCATGTGCATAAAGGTGAATTACCCTTCCCGGAACTGGAACGGTTTTAACGGCCATGTTATGTAAAGTTATGTCAGGTTATATGATGAAAAAGAAACTAGTTGGGAAGCAAGCATGAATGCTGATATGAGTTTGCAACTTCAACAGCGTGTTCAAAATGCTTATGAAGATAAAACTGCGCTTGCGATAATTGGTGGTAATAGCAAAGCTTTTTATGGGCGCGCTGTTACAGCTGAAACATTATCGCTTGCTGATCATACTGGTGTACTTAGCTATGAACCCACTGAGTTAGTTATTACGGCTCGTTCCGGTACTCCGTTAAAAGAAATTGAAGCATTGCTTGATCAGCATGGGCAAATGTTGCCCTTTGAGCCACCTGCCTTTAATGAGGATGCGACGATTGGCGGTACCATTGCCTGTAATTTATCTGGGCCGCGCCGTGCTTATGCCGGCGCAGCACGTGATTATCTTTTAGGCTGCAAAATTATTAATGGTAAGGGTGAGATACTCAAATTTGGCGGCGAGGTGATGAAAAATGTTGCCGGCTACGATGTGTCGCGGTTAATGGCAGGTGCCATGGGTACGTTAGGTGTGTTGCTGGAAGTTTCATTAAAAGTATTACCCAAACCTGAAACAGAAATTACCCAGCTCTTTAATTGTTCTGCTAATGAAGCTATTGATAAAATGCATGCCTGGTCGCAAACACCCTTACCCATATCTGCGACCAGCTTTCATGATTCAGTTTTGTCTGTTCGTTTCTCCGGTGCAACTAAAGCGGTTAATGCCGCGGTTGATAATGTCGGTGGAGAGGTTATGGAAAACGCAGAAAAATACTGGCAGGACTTGAAAGAGCAGCGGCTGGATTTTTTTAATAGCGATAAACCCTTATGGCGATTATCACTGGCATCAGATATAGAATCACTCTCATTTGAAGAAAATCCGGATGACACTTTTTATGAATGGGGTGGTGCATTACGCTGGTTAAAAAGCGATGAGTCTGCTGAAACGATACACGCTGCAATGGATGAGTTTGATGGTCACGCCAGTCTTTTTCGACATGCTGATAAGGTAAATGTATTTCAGCCATTAACACCAGGCTTGATGCGTATTCATAAAAATTTAAAAACAGCATTTGATCCTCATAACATTTTAAATCCAGGCAAACTTTACCCAGAGCTATAATCGTCATGCAGACTTCGATCAGTCCTACATTTTTAACGAACCCTCATATCGAGGAGGCGGAAGCGATTTTACGCTCCTGTGTGCATTGCGGTTTTTGTACTGCGACTTGTCCGACCTACCAGTTATTAGGTGATGAGCTCGACGGGCCGCGTGGTCGAATTTATCTCATTAAGCAAGTACTTGAAGGCAATGAAATAAGTCGCCGCACTCAATCTCATTTAGATCGGTGTCTAACCTGTCGTTCCTGCGAGACAACCTGTCCTTCTGGAGTGCGATATGGTCGTCTTGCAGAGATAGGCCGGGAGATTGTCGATCAACATGTGCCGCGTAATATGTTGCAACGCTTTACACGAAAACTGTTACGTTTAATCGTACCTTATCCCATACGTTTTTCTTTTTTATATAAGACCGGTTTGTTATTCCGCCCGTTATTACCCGTAACAATAAAAAGAAAGTTACCATTACCACATCTCTCTACTGCTACGGTGGTAGAAACAAAAGTGCGTAAGATGCTGGTATTACAAGGTTGTGTGCAATCGGTAGTCACACCACAAACTAATCAGGCAGCCACAAGAATTTTACAGAAGCTGGAAATTGAGTTAATTGCTGCGCCGGAAGCCGGCTGTTGCGGTGCGGTAAGTCATCACTTATCAGCACAGGAAGAAGGACTGGATTTCATGCGTCGTAATATTGATGCATGGTGGCCACATGTAGAGCAAGGTGTTGAGGCCATTGTTGTAACGGCCAGTGGCTGTGGCAGTGTGGTTAAGGAATATGCCGATTTATTAAAGCATGACACTGTTTATGCAGAAAAAGCAAAGCGCGTAAGTAAACTGGCTAAAGACATCAGTGAAATATTGTATGAAGAAAACCTTGCAGATATCACTACAAAAAAATCATCACTTAAAGTGGCCTTTCATAGTCCCTGTACTTTGCAGCATGGTCAGAAAATTAATGGTGTAGTGGAACAAATATTACAAAATGCGGGATTTACACTAACACAGGTTGAAGATTCCCATTTGTGTTGTGGTTCAGCGGGCACCTATTCCCTTTTGCAGCCAAAATTATCACAGCAATTATTAAACAATAAATTATCTGCACTGCAAAAAAATGCGCCGGATGTGATAGCCACTGCAAATATAGGTTGCCAGATGCATATGGCAAGTAAAGCACTGTTACCGGTAAAACACTGGTTAGAATTAATAGATGAAACGACCATTTAACAGTCTTCAAACAGTTTGATTATTTTTCAGCAATTCTTATAAATTTAGATATAATCTTATAATTAAAAATCAGATGTTATTTCTGAATTTTTCATTAAACATTTTCGTATTCTGAACCGCAAGTAAAGTTTATAATTTAATAATAATTAAAATTGGTTTTCGGTAAACAGAGTAAGGAAAAGAGTTGTCACATAACTTTTCACAAATACGAAAGTTGCTTTCTCAGAAAAGTGATGCATCCAGACACCGCAGTGTATTAATATTTGCCGGTGATAGTGGCTGGCAAGTAGCATGCATGGAAGAAATTTTAAGTGGCCATGAAGCGAGCAGTCTCTGGGTTGGTGAACAGGCACCTGAAATATTTCCTTCCATTTCTGTTAAAAAAGCACATAGTTGGTTGGGAAGAGAAAAACAGGTTGTTGTATTTGATGCGAATACTCATTTTAATACGGATGCCTTTGCAGCAGTTACGGGCATTGTTGTTGGCGGAGGATTGTTTATTCTGCTCATGCCCGCGACTGAGCGCTGGGATAATATTTATTTATCTTATTTTGGGCAGCGTCTTGTGCAGAGTATTAATAGCACAGCAGAATTATTTGTTGTCAGGCAAACAGATAAACAAATAAATTTCTCTCCTGCAGAAGGTAAAAAAACATCTCCACATTCTTGTGTTAAACCGTTTTTTACATTTGAACAACAACATGTTGTTGAGGTGATTGAAGCGGAAGTGAGGAATAAAAGCTTTAATCCTGTCGTGATTAATTCAGACAGAGGCAGGGGGAAATCAGCCGCACTGGGTATAGCAGCAGCACGCCTGGTTAATAGCGGAACAAATCATATTGCGATAACTGCTCCACGATTTCGTTCAGCCGAAATTATTTTTAAGCACATTGAGTTATTATTGCCTGGTGCTGAAATAGCGCAGGGAAAGGTCATATATAAAAACCGAATTATTCAATTTTATTCTCCTGATCAACTTATCAGTGCTGATATCAAAGTGGATATTGTATTTACTGATGAAGCGGCAGCAATCCCTGTTCCCGTGCTGACAACGATTTTAAACAAATATCAATATTGTGTTTTTGCATCAACTGTACATGGCTATGAAGGAACCGGAAGGGGTTTTGCATTACGTTTCAATACTGTGTTGACTGAGAAAGCCCCCGGCTGGAAAAAGTGTCGAATGCAAACGCCTGTACGGTGGGCGGAAAATGATCCATTGGAAAAATGGATGTTTAGCTTATTGTGTTTAGATGCGGAAATAGTGTCGCCGTATTCAATAGGTATTATTGAAGATAATAAGCTTGAAATACTTTGTCTTAGTCAATTTCAAATTGCACAGGATGAAACGCTGCTTAAAGAAGTTTTTGCGCTGTTAGTTCTGGCGCACTATCGAACTCAGCCCAGTGACTTGCAGCGCATGTTAGATGATGAGCAGATTTCACTTTATATTGTTAAATACAATCAGCATGTTCTTTCTGTCGCATTAGTGAGCCATGAAGGAGGATTTTCTGATTCATTATCAACACAAGTATATCGTGGTGAGCGTCGCCCGCATGGACATTTACTTGCGCAGGCACTGACATACCACTGCGGTGTTGAACATGCCGCAACTCTGAATTATGCACGTATTATGCGCATCGCAGTTCATCCAGAATACCAACAACAAGGAATAGGAACAAAGCTTATAAATTTTGTGATTAATAATGAGAAAGTTAATGGCTGTGATGCTATTGGTACAAGTTTTGGTATGAATGAATCACTCTTACATTTCTGGAAAAAATCTCATTTCAATGTTGTCCGCATTGGTTTTAAAAGAGAGCAAACCAGTGGTGAGCATGCCGCGATTATGATTTTGCCGTTAAGTCCACAAGGTGAAAATGTTAAACAAGAGGCCTGTTCCCGCTTTGCCGGGCAGCTATCCTACTGGTTTGATGATGTATTAAAAGATATCCCGACAGCAATTAAAAACAAATTTATTATTGACAATAGTGTGTCACATATTTTGACTCAACTAGATAAAGAAGATCTCTATTCATTTATTCATTATTCACGTAATTATGAATTGTGTATTTCTGCACTAAATAAATTTGTCATGTCAAAACAGGATGAGATTATGCTGGATAGTTTTCCGGATAATTTTAGAAAGGTTTTAAATTTGAAAGTTATCAACAAAGCAGACTGGAAAGATATCGGAAAAGAAATAGCTTTAATCGGGCAGGATGAGGCCAGAAAACTTTTTCAGAAAGCGATTATTTATTTATCCATATAACTTATATGTATTACCAGTAAATAAGAAATTATTCTATGAGTGTGTCAATCTGCATAGCAATTACTGGTTGATACAGATAGTATACGGATGAGTTTTTTGAATAAATTTGGCTTATAAGCACTTAGCATGATTAACGACAACATACATTCACTTATTTCTCCCGAGCTGGAGAAAGTGCTTAAATCATGCACTCATTTACCGAGTTTGCCCGCTGTTGCCTTAAGAATTATCGAGGCAAGTAAAGATCCGGACATAAGCCTGCATGAAGTTGCCGCCATTATTTCTAGTGACCCGGCAATAACGGTAAAATTATTGAAAGTGGCAAATTCACCACTTTATTCACAACGACGCTCATTAAATAATTTGCGTGAGGCATTAACATTATTAGGTTTTAATGCATCCTTAACGATTGCGCTGAGCTTTTCACTACTGCAGTCATTAGGCAGTGATAGTGATCATGAGTCTTATTGGAAACGTTCAATTCTTGCTGCATCAATAGCTCGATTGCTTGGTGAACGATTGCATGTGTCAAAACTTGAAGATCTTTTTCTTGCGAGCCTGTTACAGGATATAGGTGTTCTGGTTATACAGTGTATAAAAAATTCTCCCTACCCACATAATGAACATCATTATTTAAAGCACAGTGAACGAGCTAAACTGGAACAGGATTTTCTTGGCGTGGAGCACAGCGTAGTCGGTGCATGGTTGTTATCGTCCTGGAAGTTACCTGGGTATCTTGTTAACGCGGTTTTGAATAGTCATTCTTTAAATATGAGTGATCCGGCTCTGAATACAGTAAATAGTTATTTTCATTATTGTTTAAATCTATCGGGTAATCTTGCGGATATATGGCTAGATGAAAACCCGAGTGAATTATTGTTATCTGTTTTGAATGTTACAAAAAAAGTTCTTGTTTATGATGAAACTGAATTTAATCAGCTTATTGTTGATATTGATAATGCATTACCTGAAATTTCGAATATGTTTCAAATATCCTTAGTCGGTGATTATGAGCGGGAAAAAGTTCTCAATGAGGCACGTGAACTTCTTCTGGAACGGAGCATTAGTGCAATAAAACAATCTGAAGATGCACGGCGGTATATTGAAAGTATCACCGATAGAGTTGAGCAGATTGAAAAATCAAGCCGCATTGATCATTTAACAAAAGTATACAACCGACAACATATTGATAAATTATTAGAGACAGAGTTTGAGGAAGCAAATATAAACCGCTGGCCTCTATCTTTAGCGTTTATTGATATTGATGATTTTAAAGTCATTAATGATACTTTTGGTCATTTAGTGGGTGATGAAATTCTTAAATTAATATCAGACTTTTTCTCAAAGAATATACGTGAAACAGATATCCTTGCTCGTTATGGTGGTGATGAGTTTTTATTGATGCTGCCAGGTTCAACATCTGACATTACTAAAACAGTATTAGAGCGATTGTTAAAATTATATATTGATGAAGTTATACTGGATGTGAAAGACATCAAGATATCCGCAAGTGTATCTATTGGGATTGCTACCCATATGGATAAACATAATTTTGATAATTTAAAAGATTTTATGACTGCGGCAGATGAAGCGCTTTATAAGGCAAAAGCGGGGGGTAAAAACTGTTTATCGATCTATTGATAGCAGATAAAAACAGCAACTATAGAAAAAGTTAAAGGTGATAAAGTGGCCACTGTTATGCAATAACATCGGCTATGGAAACAAAAAAATGAAGTTAGCCATGAAGAAGCGTTGAATCTAAAAATATTAGCGACTAGCGACTACCGAGTAACTTTGCAACCGCTTTATCGCTGCCTAAAAATCCAACAACCAGCCCGACAAGGCTTAATGCTCCGAAAACAATCATAACAAACCAGTAACCCATTTCAATGAGCTTAGGCATGTATGCGGGCAATGCAAACGCGAGCAGGGAAAAAACGACACTTATAAATATCACAATTTTTCTATTTAACGAGCGATAGATAAATTCATCATTATTTTTTTCAAATATATTTAATATAGGGGAAAAGATATTCTGCAGTAAATTTTTCATTTTTATTTCTTCTTTGTAATCATTAGTGTGTATTCGAAATATTTTTTTCTACCGGTAAGCCGGCAAGTTTCCATTCCGGATAGCCGCTGTCTAAACGGTACGCCTGAAATCCACTTTTTCGAAGTTGCGCGACGGCATCAAAAGCCAATATGCAATGAGGTCCGCGGCAATATGCGACAATTTCCTGGTCAGGATCAAATTGTTGCAGTTGCTGCTCAAGTTCTTCAAGAGGAATATTCATTGCGCCCTGTATATGTCCGGCATCAAATTCTTCTTTTGGCCGAACATCCAATACGGTCACTAAATTGAGCTTTACGCGTTCAAGTAATTCTGCCGCGGGCACCGGATCAAGATTATCTTTAGCCGTAAGGTAAGTATTAACTAACTTATCTACATCTGATATATGCCGTTCCGCTACATCGCGTAGTGAATCAAGCAAGCTAATTACGTCATCACCACTGATGCTGTAATAGACTTTAAGGCCATCCTTTTCACTCGTCACCAGGCCAGCTTGTCGCAAGTGCTGCAAATGCTGTGATGTATTTGCGATGCTGAGATTTGCAAGTTTGGCGAGCGTATCCACGCTGCGGGCGCTTTGTGCTAAAAACTCCAGTAATTCCAGTCGGTTAGGATTGCTTAAGGCTTTACCAACACGGGCAAACTGGTTAAAAAGATTGTATTTGAAGGTATTTGCTTTCATTTATATAACAAAGTATTCAAGTAGTTAATTGAATGCTAAAATTTGAAAAATGATTATAACGCGATTTTACTTCAGGGCAAGTCTGAATACTTTTAAGATCTGAAAAATACTTGGAATATGAATACTCAGGTGGATATATGTCGTTCGATGAATTTTTATTAGCCAATGAAAAAGAGGTTCGTATGGGCTTCTTTTTTGGCATGTTATTACTGATTGGATTGTGGGAACTGATTTCACCAACTCGAGCATTAACTGTATCGAAAAGTGTTCGCTGGGTTAATAATCTTGGGCTGGTCTTTTTTAATACTTTTATCTCTAAGGCTTTATTTCCAGCCGCGGCAGTGGGAGTCGCAATATTTGCTCAAAAGCAGGGCTGGGGATTATTTAATTATATCGAAATGCCATTTTGGTTTGCAGTGCCCGCCTCAGTCATTATTATGGATTTGGTTATTTATATTCAGCATGTGATGGTTCATGCTATTCCAATATTGTGGCGCTTACACCGGGTTCATCATGCCGATCTGGATTATGATGTCACTACAGGTTCACGCTTTCATACACTTGAAATAATTCTTTCAATGCTGATTAAATTTGCAACTATATTGTTATTGGGTCCTCCAATTGTTGCGGTGATTGTTTTTGAAATTATCCTCAATGCTACAGCAATGTTTAACCACGGAAACATTTCATTACCAAAAACACTCGATAAATATTTACGTTTATTCTTAGTGACACCCGATATGCATCGTGTCCATCACTCAGTTGAAGATGATGAAGCAAATAGTAATTTTGGTTTTAGCCTGCCATGGTGGGATCGTTTATTTGGCACCTACCGGGATCAACCGCGTGCGGGACACCAGGGAATGACAATAGGTATTAATAAGTTTCGTGATCCTAAACAAGTCAGCTGGTTACCAGGCTTACTCACATTACCCTTCATCGGTAAGATGTCGGGCTATGTGATTAACCGCCGGCAATGGGATGACGGAAAAGGTGAATAATGCCCGGTCATTGCACTTAATGAACCGCACAGCGGTTCATTAAGTGCAATGACAAGGCTGCTCCAAATTATTAAAGAGCAAGTTATTAAAGAGAAAAAATGAATAAATCTTTATTACGCATAATTTTATTAATAATCCTAATTACGGGTATTACTCTTGTAGTTGTTTACAGTAAAGAAATTAGTCCATCCATTATAGAAAACTGGATTAATGATTTTGGGATATTAGCTCCCCTGGTATTTATGCTGATGTATGTCTTAGGAACGGTATTATTTTTCCCCGGAGCTGCATTAACATTAGTTGGTGGTGCCTTGTTTGGCCCTGTTTACGGAACATTTTACAATTTAACCGGTGCAACCATTGGTGCGGCGATTTCATTTTTAATTGCACGTTATATGTTATCTGACTATGTAGAACAAAAAACCGGCGGCCGCATGAAACAACTCAAAGATGGTGTTGAGAATGAAGGCTGGCGGTTTATTGCCTTCGTGCGTCTGGTCCCCTTATTTCCCTTTAACCTGTTAAATTATGCGCTGGGTTTAACTCGAATTAAATTTTCACATTATGTTATCGCTTCTTACATTTGTATGTTACCGGGTGGGTTTGCATATACGTATTTTGGCTATATAGGAAAAGAAGCCGCAACCGGTGGTGATGGCTTGATTCAAAAAAGTTTGATGGCGTTAGCACTGGTTGCGGTTATTTTATTTTTGCCTCGCTTTATAAGTGCATTGCGCCGGGCTCCAATGCTCGATGTTGAATCATTAAAACAAAAATTAGAGAGTAATGAAGATATTATTATCCTTGATGTGAGGACAGCAGAAGATTTTACCGGTGAGCAGGGTCATATACATAATGCAAAAAATATTGCAGTTGAAGAGTTAGCTTCACGCATTGAAGAACTTAGCCGTTATGCTGAAAAAACAATTGCGATAGTCTGCCGAACAAACCGCTGCTCAGCAAAAGCAGCACAAATCTTAACTGACAATGGATTTAATCATGTGCATATTGTAAAGCAGGGCATGGCGGACTGGATTAAAAAAGGCTTTGCAGTAGAAACATAATGATTAATGTGTTGTCTTAATATTATTCTATTCCTCCTGAAACGTATAATGACTGGTACCATAGTCTGCGGTGCCACTGGATTAAACAAGAAGAATTTCTGTCTTATTGAAAATTTTAAAGAAAAAAGAAGGTCAGATATTACTGAACATCAGAAGCGGTAGCCGCTATTTTTTCGGTTTGTAGAAAGTTTCGCACCTTATCATTTTCCTTATGCAGGATTTTTAACAACAGCATTAGTAAAAAACAGGATTTAATATGCACGCAACATTGCCTCGTTTGGCTCGAACAGATTTTCCAAATATAAAACGTGACCAGCTTGAAACGTTGCAAGTCAACCTGGGTTATTTATGCAACCAGTCCTGTTTACATTGCCATGTTAATGCCGGACCAAAACGAAAAGAAATCATGCAGAAAGAAACAATAGAAGATATTATTCGTTTCTTAGATAAAAGTAATATTAAAAGATTAGATTTAACCGGTGGTGCACCTGAGCTTAATCCGTATTTCAGATACCTGGTATCTGCAGCTGTAGAAATGGGTATACATGTTATAGACCGGTGTAACCTTACGGTATTACATGAGCCTGGTCAGGAAGATACTGCTGATTTTTTAGCACAACATCAAGTGGAAATTGTTGCGTCATTACCCTGTTACCTGGAAGAGAATGTGGATGGTCAACGTGGTGATGGTGTATTCCATACCAGTGTTGAGGCAATTCATTTATTAAATAAAACCGGTTACGGTATTGAAGGCAGTGAGCTCAAGTTAAACCTGATGTATAACCCAACGGGTGCACATTTACCGCCGGCACAATGTCAGTTGGAACAAGATTATAAACGTGAACTAAAACAACGTTATGGCATCGTCTTTAATCATTTATTTGCTTTGACGAATATGCCTATTAAACGTTTTGGCAGTAGCTTAATTTCCAAAGGTGAATTTGATAATTATATGACATTACTCAAAAGTGCATATAAAACAACTAATTTAGAAACAGTGATGTGTCGAAGCCTGATTAGTGTTGACTGGAAAGGACATGTCTATGATTGCGATTTTAACCAGATGCTTGAATTACCTTTAACTGAAAAAGGTAAAAAAATGCATTTGAATGACATTACAAGTGATAACATGCATGAACGTGACATTATTATTGCGGACCATTGTTATGGTTGTACCGCTGGACAAGGGTCAAGCTGTGGTGGGGCACTAGCATAAACTCTTCGTAGCTTGAGATTGCTTCGCCATAAAACACGGCTCGCAATGACGCGTTCTCTCCGTCATTGCGAGTAAACAAAGTGAGCGAAGCAATCTCATGATGGTTGCCACATAAAGTACTAGTGAGAACAATGTTTGTTTCAATTATCATTCCTGCATTAAATGAAGAAAGTTCAATCAAGAACTTACTGCAACAACTGCAGGTGTCTCGACAGCAAGGTCACGAAGTTATCGTGGTTGATGGTGGAAGTGAAGACCAGACTATCGCCGTATCTACATTACTAGCCGATAAAGTCATTCAGTCTGACCCCGGTCGAGCAGTACAAATGAATAAAGGTGCTGTGCAAGCCAGTGGGGATATTTTGTGGTTCTTACATGCCGATAGCGTGATTTCTGAAAACGCAATTAAAAATATCCAGTTTAATTTAAATGAACAAAATAAAGACTGGGGACGGTTTAATATAAAACTTTCCGGTTTACATTATATGTTTCGAATTATTGAAAAAATGATTAATTTCCGATCTTGCTTAAGCAGTATTGCAACGGGTGATCAGGGTATTTTTATTAAACGAAAAATTTTTGATGACGTAGGTGGCTATTCAAATATTCCATTAATGGAAGATATTGATATCAGTAAAAAATTAAGAGCCCAGTCGCGATCGGTATGTATTAAAGAAACGTTAACCACTTCAAGCCGCCGCTGGGAAAAAAATGGTATCTTGTCAACAATTCTGCTCATGTGGCGATTGCGGTTTTTATACTGGCTTGGCATAAGTGCAGATAAACTCGTTTCACAGTATAAATAAAGTGAAAAATGAAAAAAAATTCGATTAAATTGTTAGTATTTACCAGGTCACCAGTATTGGGTGAAGTAAAGACACGCCTGCAGCCAGATTTTTCTCAGGAACAATCCTTAAAGCTGCATAAAACGATGTTACTCAATACATTAGCATTATCAGAGAAGTTTACTGATGTTGATACCGAACTTTGCTGCACACCTAATCGAAATACCTTGTTTTTTCTGGATTGTGAAAACCGTTTTCCTGTTTCACTTAGTGATCAGCAAGGCGATGATTTAGGTGAACGCATGGCTTTTTCATTTTCTATTGCCTTACAGACTTATGACAAGGTAATTATTATTGGAACAGATTGTCCGGCCATCAACGAGGAATACGTTACACTGGCGATAAACGCTTTGGACAATGTTGATGCGGTGATTGGCCCGGCCACTGATGGCGGATATGTTTTATTAGGCTTGAGAAAATTTTCCCCCGATTTGTTTACGGGGTTTTCATGGGGGAGTAATGCCGTACTGGAACAGACAAAAAAAGTGTTAAATGATTTGCCCTGGTCTTATCAGGAATTAGATATACTGCAGGATATTGATCGACCTGAAGATCTCTACCGTAATAAAGAATTATTAAATGAAATTATTTAAAGGAAAGAGTGCATGAATTGGTTAGATAAAATCCCATTCTCAACATTAATTATTATTTCACTATTGCTGGGTTTAGCCCCATTTGCGCCTGAACCGCACGTCTGGGAAAAGTTGAAAATGTTAGCAGACGGTAACCTCTCTAAGCCAATAGATATTTTTGATTTGTTTATGCATGGTACTCCCTGGATAATATTGGGTCTTAAAACCATACGTCACTTTTATAAGATGAGCCTGACAGGAAAAAAACAGGGAAATGACTAAACAGCCGAATGTTAAACACCTCGTTTTTGTTTATAACGCGGATAGCGGCATGTTTAATACCTTAACTGATATTGCGCATAAGGTATTTTCACCATCTACATACTCATGCAACCTTTGCGCTATTTCCCATTCGTATTTTAGTGAGCGTGATGAATGGAAAGAGTTTATTGAGCAGCTTGGTGCAGAATGTGAATTTTTACATCGGGATGAGTTTGAGAAAAAATATCAACTAACGGATTATACCTACCCAACAGTATTTTTTAGAAGTGGCACTCAACTCGAAGTGGCTCTTGATGCAGATGACATTAATGAATGTGATTCTATGACTATGCTGAAAGAAAAAATTAGCTTAATAGTTTAGGCTAATTTTATTCTTTTGGAACGTGATCAAAAAATGTCACTGTACCCGTTTGCAGACAATATTCTGCACCAACAATAAGCAAGCCTTCATTTGCAATGAGTTCTTCCAGAACGGCTGAACCATGTCGAAGCTGGTTGACTGAGGCGCGGACATTTGCCCTCATTGATTCATGAATAAGCATTTCCCGGTTATTCCATACATCGGTGGATCTAAAAGGTTCAATCGAAGGCTGGATACGATCGACAATAGCACTAATATTGATTGATTTTTTATCAGAAGGATTTTTCATTTCATCAATCGTGGCACAAATTGCACCACAGAAAGAATGCCCTAATACCACCACTAATCGCGTTTTAAACTGAGCAGCGGCGAATTCAACACTACCAATTTGTGACGGGGCAACAATATTGCCTGCAACACGAATAACAAATAAATCACCTAAACCCTGATCAAAAACAATTTCAGCGGGCACACGAGAATCTGAACAACCCAGAATAATGGCAAAAGGTTCTTGTCCAGAAGTAAGGTCATTATGCTCTAACATGACGTTACCTTTTCGGTTTCCCGAAACAAAACGCTGGTTTCCTTGCTGGAGTTGTTTTAAAGCAGATATTGCATCAATCATAATTTAACTTTCTGTGAATAAAATTAATGTGATTTTACTACAATTTTACACATAGTAATAAGCAAAAAGGGATACGAAAATCGTATCCCTTTTTTATTTTTAACAAAAATGATATTTAAGTGTTACTTATCATGTTTGCGTGTGATAGCCCAGGTACCATCACCATCTTCTGCTGCAGAATGCTGGATATTTACATATAACGTTTTGGGATCGGTAGGGCTAAAGTAAATACCTGTACCTTCAGCTTCTGGATCCGTTAATGAAGCAAACAGTTTTACCTTTTTAGAAGCGCCAAACTCGTTGGTTTTAGTTGAAGCAAACCAGATATCTGAAGGTTTGTTATCTTCAATCATGATTAAATCACCGTTTGGTGCTTCAGCAAGGTTATCAATACTATCGAAACCTGTTTGGTGGCCTTCTTCACCCGGCTTGCCGATTTCAACAGGAACATTCATGCCAGGTTTAACGAAGTTAGAAACTTTCATGTTTTTCATGTTAACAGCAATAACGCGGCCTTCATAAAGTTCACTCTTGAAAGTTAATGAACCATTTGCAGTTGCTACATCGCGTGGACCTTCAGTAATAGCAACATAAAGATTATCACCAATAATTTCGACATCTTCAGGACGTTGGTAACTTTGACCACCTGCTGCTGAGCCTGATTCACGAGCCGTTAATGGATCAATTGGGCCAGCCCATTCACCCTGGCCAAGACCATCAGCACCATTCACTTTCAATACGTAAAGTGAACCACGTGATAAATCACCATATGTTTCCGGTACAAATTTATAAATGCCACCACCACAAGGTACAACACCATTACAACCTGAAGAGCGGCCACGATGTTCATCAACGATATAGACATTACCTTCTGCATCGATGTCGATGCCTTCATGAGCCAGACGGCCTACTTCAGGACGATCATGTATCGCTTTTACTGACATCATGTCTTCATTCAATTCAATTTCCAGAAAACGACCACCTGTTGTTTCTTCAGCAGTGACTAAAGTGCCCCATGGCGTCCAGCGAATACCATCTAACGCAGTCCAGGATAAATCCTGTGCCAGAATTTTTGTTTTACCTGTTTTTAAATCAATAACTGAAATCGCGCCACCTTCAGGTACACCACGTACTTCATGAGTACGGTACATGAAACGACCAGCCTGTGGACCGGTTTCATTGACTACGTTCATATCATTCCAGTCATCACGACCCGCATCGTAGATATTTAAGTCTGATTCATCAGAGACGACCGTTTGTGTAAACCCTTTTGGTAATTTCCAGGGTTTTTCCACATTCCAGTCAGCCGCATTTGCTGAACTATCGAGTTCTTTAAAATTAAATGTTTTATGTTTATGACCATCTGCAAAAGCAGCATAAGAAATAAGCAATGATGTTGCTACAGCAAGTGCAGTAGCTTTTTTATTAAGCTTTTTATTTAGCATAGTCCAGAGTCCCTTTAAATAAGTTAACGGTTTTAAGTGCTGGGTGAACTATGAGGTTGAAGTATTAAGTTGGTTTGACAAAGATGTGACAGTACTATGAATTATGGAAAATTTTTTAAACAACAGTGTCCGGACGGGTTGCGGGTTTCGCAGTCACAAGTCCCAAGCTTCGTGTGCTGCATGACAAATGCTTTTATACCGGGATTTGCTTTTGCATCTTGTAAAGTAACGCCAAAGCAAAAACAGATCACCTTATCTTCATATTTTTCGGTTCCAGCGAGTGCTGTTCTTAGCTCTGTTTTATTAATGACTGAACCATCTTCTGCAAAATAAGCCACATCACAGTCTGTGTCTGTACAAAAATAATACGCCTGATCTTTAAAGTAATACTTCCAGGGTTCCTTTAGATGATGCAGCATGGTTTTAACCGGTACCTGGACATATTTAAGCTGGTTTTCCGGGCAGGCCAATTTACGAGGTGATGATTTGTTATCATTACTTTGGCTATCACAGCTGGAACTACAACAATCGCTCATTTTATTTTCCTCAAATATGGACTGTTTATAAGTTATCCTGCACAACAGGATAGTTGTTTCACATCCTTATTAAATGTTTGTGCCGTTAATTTTAACCCTTCGACCATAGTCAGGTAGGGAAAAAGTTGATCGGCTAGATCATCGATAGTCATATTATTGCGTATAGCAAGCGCCGCCGATTGAATAATTTCACCGCCTTCATGCGCCAGTACCTGACAACCGACGATACGGCCGCTGTTTTTTTTCGCGACCAGTTTTATAAAGCCGCGGGTATCCATATTTGCCAATGCGCGTGGTACATTTTCCAGATCTAGACTACGACTATCAACATCAAGCCCCTTATCTTTCGCTTGTTGTTCGGTTAACCCTACTGTAGCGACTTGTGGATCAGTGAATACAACCGCAGGCATAACTGATAAATCTATCGTCACATCATCACCTGTCATATTGCGCGCGGCGCGGGTTCCTGCTGCTGCTGCAACATAAACAAATTGAGGCTGACTGGTACAATCACCTGCAGCATAGATATTTTCTATATTAGTTCGCATGTGATCATCAATGATGATGCCGCCACGTTGTTCAGTTTTAACGCCAACCTTAACTAAATCTAATGCGGAGGTATTCGGAGCGCGACCGGTAGCCACTAATAACTGATCACCTATTATCTCGCCGTTATTCGTCTGTAGTGTAAAGCGCTTACCATCATATTCAACCGATTCGGCTGATGTGTTTAGCATTATCTTAATGCCTTCATCTTCAAATATTTTTGCTAAACCTTTGCCAATGTCCGGATCTTCTTTTGATAGTAAAATTGAACGGGCAATAATGGTCACCTTTGCGCCAATATGGCGGAAGGCTTGAGCGAGCTCTAAAGCTACAACGGATGCACCAAGAACAATTAAATGTTCAGGAATGGCATCGGCAACTAATGCTTCAGTCGAAGTCCAGTAAGGGGTGTCTTTTAAACCTTTAATATCAGGTACAGAAGCACTTGCACCTACGGCAAGTAAAATACGGTCGGCTTTAATCTCATCCTCACTACCATTGTTTTTAGTCACGATAAGTGTTCCAGCATCTTTAAATCGTGCCATACCGCGAATTAAGTTAATGCCCGGGTTTGTTTCTAAAATACTTTCGTATTTTGCGTAACGTAATTTTTCAACCCAACCCTGCTGCTGTTCCATCATCGCTTTTCGGTTAATGGCTGGTGTATTAAGTGGTAAGCCTTCGACATTATGGTGGCCTTGAATATGTGCAATGTGTGCACCACGTATAAATATTTTGGAAGGAACACAACCTACATTCACACATGTGCCACCAATGACATCACTACCTTCAATAATGGTAACCGAGGCTCCTTGCTCCACAGCTTTTATTGCCGCCGCAAAGGCGCCCGAACCGGTACCGACGATAGCGATATGTAAACCGTTATCGTTTCCGCCAGTTACTGCTGTACCATCATCATTCAAAATGGTAGCGCTATAGCCTTTAGATTCAATCGCCTCTAGAAGTTGATTCTCATCTACAAACTCCTGGCTTTCAATCTTAGCTGTTCCTTCATCATAAGAAACTGAAGCATTGATACCATCAAGGGAGTTTAAAGCATCTTGTACATTTTTAGCGCAATGGTCACAGGTCATACCTGTAATTTTTGCAGTAATAATTTTCATCTTCTATGACCTATTTTTTGAGCACAGAAGGATAGCCTGCATTTTCCGTTGCCTTGGTAAGTGCCTCAATATTTGTCTTGTCAGGATCGAATGTCACTGTTGCTGACTTCGTTTCATAATCGGATTTTGCATCGATCACCCCTGGTACTTTTTCCAGTGCTTTACGAATGGTGATGGGGCAGAATTTACATGTCATGCCAGGCACATCTAAGGTAACTGTTTTAGTTTCTGCCGCAGATGCTAAGAAGGGTGTTAACAGTGCGCCAAGCAGCATGAGGGCTGAAAATATAAGGTTGCGATTCATTTGGTTACTCCAGATAGTTATCGATTTCACTATTTATTCAAAAAGAGCGGCTCATTCAAAAAATGCCAAGCCGTAGTACGGAAAGGTCAGTAATGCGATTAACAACACTGAGACGACCCAAAATATAATCCGCTGGTTACGCAAGGTACTGGGTATCACACAGGCAGCATCTGGCGCACATTGACGAGGAACCAGGTAAAGTTTGCGAAAAGCGAGGAATAGGAAAAAAAGAGTGATGCCAATAAATACGGGGCGATAGGGCTCCAGTGCTGCAAGGTTGCTGATCCAGGTACCGCCGATTCCCAATGTCAGAAGTACCAGTGGCCCTATACAGCAAAGCGATGCACCAATGGCAGCCAGTGTTGCAGCGATGACGCTTGTGACTGTGCGGCTGTTGGTAGAGGAGGAATTTACCATCTTGTTTGCTCCAGTTATCTTGAATTACTAAGGAGCTTAAATGCCGTACATAGGTACAGAGTCAAGTAAAAAGATCTAAAATTAGTCAGAAAAAAAATAATTATTTTAAGTATTTATGAATAAGTGATTGATATGATTGATTTATTTCCCTGTAAGTGTATCCACAATTGGGCAATGGGCGGTGTCACTGCCAGATTGGCATGCTTTAATTAGCTTATCCAGTGTCCCGCGTAGCATCCTCAAGTCTTTAATTTGCGCATCGATGTGCGCCTGTTTTTCTTCGGCACGTAACCGAACATCATCACAATGGCCGTCGCCTAACTCTAATAATTCAGCAATTTCCTTCAAGCTAAAACCCAGTTGCTGCGCTCGCTTGATAAACCGAATACGATCAATCGTCTCCGCCGGGTAGATACGATAGCCATCTGCGGGTTTAGGCGGTTCATCGATAATGCCAAATCGCTGATAATAACGGACAGTCTCGATATTTACCTTGGCCGTTTTGGCTAAAACGCCGATGGTTAACGGTTTATCTTTCATACCTGGCCTCATCTAAGCAAGCAAGTCTGTATCTTAGCCCAGAGTTGGGCAGGATTAAATAAAGGCTTTGCGGGATTAGTGGCCAGGCGTTTAGAGCATTATCCAGCTTTTAGTTGCGCTACCAGCTGGTTTAAACTCTGACTGACCTGGGACAAACTGTCACTTGAATCACGCACCATGACGAGATTCACACTGACATCTTCAGCACTTTGCTTAATCACCCTGGAATTCTCCACCACGCCGGCGGCCACGGTAGACTGCTCCTCTGTTGCTGCCGCGATGCCGGCATTCATCTCGTTAATAATTTGTACCGAACTGACGACGGGTAATAACGCTTGCTGTGCTTGCTGGGTGCTTTGCACACATACTCCCGCGGCTGTACTGTGACGTTTGACGCTAGTGGCTGCTTCGGAGGCGATGTTGGTTAAGCTTTCCACGATGTGCCTGATTTCCAGGGTGGAATCTGCCGTGCGCTGTGCGAGTTGCCGCACTTCGTCTGCGACCACTGCAAAGCCACGACCTTGCTCACCAGCACGAGCCGCTTCGATGGCAGCATTCAGCGCCAATAAGTTGGTTTGTTCTGCGATACTTTGAATCACGTCCAGTACGGTCTGTACATTATTACTACCTTCTTCGAGGTGGTTCATTAACTGTACCAGCGAGAGAATATCGGAAGAGAGTTGCTCGATATTGTTATTTGAAAGCTGCAACTCGGTATTGGCATTTTGAACGGCATCGTTCGCCTCATTTGCGGCGTCCGAAGCATGCACAGCGCTTGCTGCGACATCACTGAACGACTGTGACATTTGTTGAATGGAGCTTGAAACCTGCTCGGTCTCAATATTTTGCTGGTTGGCCAAATCCGTGGCCTGGTCAATCGCCCACTGTACCTTGTTGCTGGTACTTAATATCTGGCTTGCTTCGAGCTGGAGTTTTTCAATTGTTTCTGCAAGGTAATGACGAAGCTGGTTAGCCGAGGTAGTGACAGAATTCACTTCGCTAAAACGAGAAGTGCTTATCAGGTTCGTTTTGAAATTACCCGTGGTCATGCCTTTAAGAAAAGGAACCAGTTGCTGCAGGAAATTGATGATCTTGTTTTGCAAAACAAATGAAATAACAATGGCGAAAATAGTAAGCAGTACAAACAGTGAGACTAACAGTTTTACATCCCTCGAAATACGATCTTTAATCGCATCTACTTCAGTGGCATACACTGTAATCTCATTATTAAGTGAAGAAATCGCTGCTGACAGGTTCTGCTGGCTTTCTCTTATACGTTGGTAAATATTGGTTGTGTTAGCCAGTTCTTTTTCATAACGCCGGGTAAGTGAAATAAGGCTATCAATTATTTCCTGTCCTTTTTCTGTTTTTTCTTCATCAGCGAAATCATCACCTTTATCCACTGCAGTAAAAATACCCAGGCGTGGAAGTTTATTTAATGCATCTAAAGTATTACTGAACACTTTATTTTCATTTAACAAGGCGGTTTTTAATTTTGTATTACTGGTTTCAATATAGCGCTGGCGGTAATAGGCGATGTTCTGCATGCCCATTGCCAGATCAATAATATGGTTCCGGTATTTGTCTTTTAAAGTGGATATGTTTTTTGTGTCATTGTTAATATAGGATTTTAATAATGAAATATCGGAAATACGATCGCGTTCATTATTGACCAGCAAGCCCTGTGGGTTGGCTGAAAGTTTTCCTGCTGCACGTACGTTCTGTAACGCATGTAGCACGTCTGAGGTACTCTTTTTTATTTTGCTTGTCGCGTCCTGTGGCAGCCAGTCGACATTTATCTGTGACAGTTTATTCAGATGGTTTTCAGCCTCCAGTAACAAGGTTGCATTACCCGAGCGTAAATAACGTTCCAGCGTAATTCTGATATCAAGATTAACGATGTTTTGTATTTGTTGATATTCGCGGTTATAAGCATAGGGTTTTTCCATTTGTATCCAGCCCCAGATACCAACGGTTACCATGAGAAATACAAAAAGAATAATAAGAGCGCTATTTATACGTGATGCAAGTGCAAGTTTCATAACAATACCTGGGTATTAACAAACCATAATTTAAGTAAGTGAAGTTACGAAAGTTTTGTTACATTTGTATTACAGAAATTTAAATATTTTGAAAATACACCCTGTTAATCAGGCAGTATCAGCCGTCTAACTAAGAAAATAACGATCCAGGTAACAATGATTTAATCATTGTCATGTAACTGTCATATTGCTGTATCAACATGTATTTTTGAAATATTTTAGTACGGAAAAAATTTTATGAACACGAGTCACTCATTAGCGATGAGGAACACTACATCTATGTCACAACATGAGTTGCATGATGATTTCCAGGTCTTTGGAGAAATTATTGCTTCAAAAAAACTATCACCACTTTTCCAGCCTATTGTTGATTTAGACCAGCGTACAATATACGGGTATGAGTCGCTTATCAGGGGACCGTCAGACAGTCCGTACCATAGCCCCGTCAAGTTATTTGATATAGCTATTCGTAGCGGACAATTACTTGAACTTGATCTGCTTTGTCGCGAGGTGGGTATAACCCATTTCCAGCAAAAACAATTACCTGGAAAGTTATTCCTGAATGCAACACCTGAAAGTTTACTTGAGCCGGGACATCGTTCCGGGCTTACGCTTGAGATTTTATCAAAGGCAGGGATTCAACCTGAAAATGTTGTAATTGAAATGACAGAGCAGTCTCCGATGGAGAATTTTGAAGTCATGCGCAACGCGATTGAACATTACAAGTTAATGGGATTTAAAATTGCGATTGATGATCTTGGTGCCGGTTACTCTGGCCTGCGGCGTTGGTCTGAAATCAGGCCAGATTACGTAAAGATAGATAAACATTTTATACAGGGTATAAATGAAGACCAGGTAAAAAAGTCATTTGTTAAATCCATCAATGATATTGCGCAGGGGCTAGGTTGTAAGGTTATTGCTGAAGGTATAGAAACTTTAGATGAATACCGCACCATCTATGCGATGGGGATCACGCTTATCCAGGGGTACTATTTTTCCCGACCCCAATTAAATCCACCCTATGTTATTTCAAACGAGTTATTTTGTTGCTCTTCACCCCGGGACTG
This sequence comes from Gammaproteobacteria bacterium, assembly GCA_026197095.1. Taxonomy (GTDB): domain Bacteria; phylum Pseudomonadota; class Gammaproteobacteria; order UBA6429; family Thiohalophilaceae; genus JAGLTQ01. The sequence goes on along the minus strand of JAPHTF010000016.1, from coordinate 25,321 downwards.
TGGTGAATTAAAAAATAGTTCATCAGAAAATATATCTGAATTATTAATTAAGGTACCCGGCGTATTACCAGATATCACACTGGAAGAAGTACATAAGATTTTTCATGGTAATGAAACAATAAATTCAATACCTGTACTGGATCAGGATGGAATCACCCGGGGTCTGGTCAGGCGCAATCAGCTGTTAGCAACATTTTCAACTCAGTATGGCCGTTCTTTATATGGTGCGCGCTCAGTTCAGGAATTTATTGATCATTCCCCGGTTATTGTTGATAAGGATTGGAGTTTTGAGCAGGTAAGTAAATTTGTTACCGATAACATGCAAATGCAAATTGAAGATGATTTTGTTATTACCGAGAATGGAAAGTTTGCAGGCCTGGGTAAGGTGGTACAGTTATTAAAAAAGATTACAGATTTACAAATAAGAAATGCACGCTATGCCAACCCCTTAACCATGCTGCCAGGCAATGTGCCTATTTATGAAAAAATTGATGCCATGCTTGCCGCTAACAATAAGTTTTGTATTGCTTATTGTGACATTGATAACTTTAAACCATACAACGATGTCTATGGTTATGCCAAGGGTGATAAAGTGATTAAAACGGTTGCCGGCATTCTTTTACAGTATGTTATCCCTAACCAGGATTTTGTCGGGCATGTTGGTGGTGACGATTTTATCTTGATATTCAAAAGTGAAAACTGGCATCAATGTTGTGAAAATATATTGAACAGTTTTGAACAGGAAATTGTAAAGTTTTATACCGATATGGATTTAAAAAATAATGGTATCTTCGCCAGTGCCCGTAATGGTGAAAACGAATTTTACCCTGTCATGAGCTTGTCTATCGGCGCCGTTATTCCAGACCTGGATCATTGCCATTCATACACCGATGTGGCTGAATTGGCCAGCCAGGCAAAGAGTAATGCGAAAAATATTCCCGGTAACAGTTTATTTCATGAGCGTCGTGTTCACCGGGATTAGTTTTAAATTTCGCAGGTGAGGGTGTTAACGTTTGACTAAGCACCGTAGTCTTCTAAAAGCTCATCGAGATCTCTGAGAAAGAATTCCATTTTCTTATGGCTTACCTGTGCGATGCGACTGACGAATTGTTGTATGGGGTACATTGGCCGGTCAGGGCGGTGGGGCGGTTCAAATATTGCGACATCGGAGGGGGCAGTATCCTGGTAATTGGTATCGCTGGGTGTAGCATAAAGATTATGGTGCATTGAGGTAGATTCAGTTTTATTGAAGATTATTGCAGCTTCTTTAATACAGCGAGGTAAATGAACTGGGCTTGATACCAGGACAGCCCGGTTGACCTCATGTTGCTGAAAAATCTGAAGTACATTTCGAATTTCTTCCGCGGTATTTTCACAGTTAGTAGCAAGTTTTGTGTGTTGTTCTAGTTGCTGACGTAATTTTTCAATGAACCCATCATCACTGACTTCGGGAAAACGTGTATTAAATACCGTAAACTTCCTGAGTCAATGAAGGTTTTTAAACATCAATTTTCGCATTTCCTCGGCCTCGGTACGACCACTGCGTTTTGCTCTTTTTCCGCCGCCATTCCAGACCACATTGGTTCCGATCACCAATACTGCCAGCTTCGACTGCAGTTGTAATGTATCTTCAAGCAGCACGAGCAGGGCACGGGTAATGCGCCCGATTTTATGGGGTGGCTCTCCCCAGACAATGCGCTGCCACTGAAATGCTCCCAGGTTACACCCGTGTATCAAAACGCCAGTGTTTATTTTATCCATGTTCATGATTAATTAATCGTTAAGAAACTAATATGTACACGCTAGAGATTGCCGTTTTATGACCAGATGAACTTTTTATGAAATTAGCACCTGGTCTTATATATATGCTTTACCATATATATGGTTTGGCGTATATTTCGCGCATGAATATTGAAGCCTCAGAATTTTTTAAACAGCTAGCGGATGGCACACGGCTGCGTACTTTGCTGTTATTGCAGTCAGAAGGTGAACTGTGTGTATGCGAGCTCATTCATGCCATTAGCGAATCGCAACCCAAGATCTCACGTCACCTGGCGACCCTGCGTAAGGCGGGCCTGGTGGTAGATCGCAAGGAAGGGGTGTGGGTGCACTACCGGCTTAACCCGGATTTGCCGCGCTGGGTGAATACTGTTTTAGCAGAAACGCTTAGCACATCAGCTGAACAGCAACCTTATAAATCAGATTTTACTCGTTTATCAATAATGCCAGATCGCCCCGGTGGGCGCTGTTGTGCATAAATACATATTAGGAATAAAACAATGACTAAAAAACGTGTGGGTATAAACGGTTTCGGCCGTATGGGGCGTCTTGGCTTCAGGGCGGGCTGGAACAAAGACGAATTTTCACTGGTGCAGGTGAATGAAACGGCAACCGATGCTGTGGGCTCAGCGCATTTATTGAAGTTTGATTCGGTGCATGGTATCTGGAATCACGAGACTTCAGCGAATCACGAAACTTCATCTAAAGATAATAAAATGATCGTGGATGATCAGGAAATTCTATATTCATCAAACCAGAAGATTGCAGACACTGACTGGTCAGGTTGCGATATTGTTATTGAGGCCACGGGCAAACATCATAAAAATCCTGAAAGCCTGAATGATTATTTTGCACAAGGGGTGAAAATAGTGATTGTCGCGGCACCGACAGAAGGTGCGTTAAATATTGTATACGGTATTAACGATGATCAGTATGACGCGGATAAACATCATTTAGTAACGGCGGCTTCATGTACAACTAACTGCCTCGCGCCCGTGGTTAAAGTCATGAATGAAAGTTTGGGGATTAAACATGGCTGCATGACGACTATCCATGATATTACCAACACGCAAACTATTGTTGATAAAGGTCATAAAGATTTACGCCGCGCACGTGCCTGTGGCCAGTCTTTAATTCCGACTTCAACCGGTTCAGCCAAAGCGATAACAAAAATTTTCCCCGATCTTGAAGGCAAGCTTAACGGCCATGCAGTGCGTGTTCCCTTATTAAACGCTTCGCTAACGGATTTTGTTTTTGAGTCAGAAAGAGCGACAACTATCGAGGAAGTAAACGAGTTGTTTAAGTATGCTTCTGAAAATTACCTGGAAGGTATTTTAGGTTATGAAGAACGTCCGCTTGTCTCGATTGATTATGTTAACGATCCACGTTCATCCATTATTGATGCCTTATCAACCATGGTGATAGACGGCACCCAGGTAAAAATTTACGCATGGTATGATAATGAATGGGGCTATGTTAATCGCATGATGGATTTAACCCGCAAAGTTGCAAGTCAACTTTAATCATATATGACGACAGCATTGAAAAATTACCTGGTTGTTACCGCAGGTTACTGGGCTTTCACCATTACCGATGGTGCCATCCGTATGCTGGTGGTGTTGTACTTCCACTTGCTCGGTTATTCACCTTTTGAGGTGGCAATGTTGTTTTTGTTTTATGAGTTCTTTGGCATTGTGACTAACCTTGTAGGTGGCTGGCTAGGTTCACGTATTGGTTTAAATTTAACAATGCATATCGGTATGGCGATACAAGTAATTGCGCTGGCCATGTTAATGGTACCGGAATCATGGTTGTCAGTGGTATATGTTATGGCAGCGCAGGCCCTGTCGGGAATTGCAAAAGACCTGAATAAAATGTCGGCCAAGGCCAGTGTGAAAACATTATTGCCACAACATGAAAGCGAAACAAAATTATTTAAATGGATAGCTGTTCTGACCGGTTCTAAAAATGCACTTAAAGGCGCAGGTTTTTTTATTGGTGCCTTGTTATTACAGACGCTTGAATTCAGGGGAGCCTTGGCTGTTTTATCCGCAAGCCTTTTGCTGGTGTTAATCATTACCATGCTGTTGTTACCGTCTGGTTTAGGAAAGTCTAAAGCTAAACCCAAATTTACCCAGGTTTTTTCTAAAGCGCCTGCGATTAACTGGTTATCCGCGGCACGGTTTTTCCTCTTTGGTGCACGTGATGTCTGGTTCGTAGTGGCCTTACCGGTTTATCTCTATTCCGTTTTTAACTGGAGTTTTATGCAGGTAGGAAGTTATCTTGCACTCTGGATTATCGGCTATGGTTTTATCCAGGCCAGTGCACCAAAATTATTACGTTACAGTCATCACGGTAAAGGCCCGGATGGCAATACCGCGAAGTTGTGGGCGTTTATCCTGGCGTTAATACCGGCGTTTATTGCCATCGCGTTAAGCTATGACGTTCAACCACAACTTACCCTGGTCACGGGCTTAATTATCTTCGGCGCCATTTTTGCCATTAACTCTGCAGTACATTCTTATTTAATTGTTGCCTGGTCAGATAAAGACAAGGTATCGATGAACGTGGGGTTTTATTATATGGCCAATGCAGGTGGTCGTCTTAGCGGAACGGTATTGTCGGGGTTGATCTATCAAACACAGGGCTTAACCGGTTGTTTATGGTGGTCGAGTATCTTTGTGATAATAGCCGCGTTCTTGTCGATCAAGCTGCCCCGGTAACAGGGAGGAAATAAGAATCAGCAGATACTGTAGAGTAACTTCTGCTATTCTTTAAATATAATGAACTGCATTATTAATAGTTGGACACAGTATGAAGCAGAACTGCGTGGCTACCTGAATAAACAAACACGGGGAGACAGACAGTTGTCTGAAGACTTGCTGCAGAATGTTTTTGTCAAGGCGATAGCTCAGGGTAAAAACTTCTGTGACATTAATAATACTCGTGCATGGCTGTATAAAGTTGCACGAAACCAGTTGATTGATGTTTTTCGTAAAGAGAAGAACTTCGCGGAACTTGATGAACTCGATGATGAACAGCCACATGTTGTGCAGGAAATACCTGCAGTTGAAAGTCTATCGGCCTGTTTGCCGCGTGCCTTGCAATTGTTAGGCGAACAGGACAGGGAAGCCATCACTTTGTGTGATCTGGATGGTGTAAACCAGGCTGAGTATGCAGTGAAAAAAAATATTAGTTTACCGGGTGCCAAGTCACGCATACAACGTGCCCGGCAACGCCTCAAGCAGCAATTACACACACTATGTGAAGTGAAATATGACGAGACAGGCAATGTCTGTTGTCATGAATCCTGCCAACCTGAAAAGATAGAAAGCCCAGAAAAGCCAAAAAATTCAAATTAAGCTGCATCCTTTTACCTTTACATGCGTCTTCACTGTTACATACCTCTTTTCTATGAATTGTCGTAAACAACAAGCATTCAGTGGAGATTAAAATGAAAAGGCACTTTAAACATTTGATTATCATTTTTAGCTGGCTTTTATTGCCAGTAGCAGCGATGGCAGAAAACCAGGCGCTCGTTTCGGCCGGGTGGCTGGAACAACACATCAATGATCCAAAACTGGTTTTGCTTGAAGTGCGCTATCACCCTCACCGTTACTTCACTGTTGGTCATATTTCAGGTGCACGCCAGGTACAGCGATTCAAAGACCTGGGAGATAATAACGCTGATCCTCTGATGCGTTTTCCTTCACAAAAAGCATTTCAAAATACGCTACGTCGTTGGGGAGTGAATAATGATTCCGTGATCGTTATCTATGATGACTCACGCACCGCGCTGGCATCACGCCTGTATTTCCTGCTTAATTTATATGGTTATGATATGTCACGGGTCAAAGTGCTTGATGGAGGTACTATCGAGTGGACGGCATTTAATGAGCTTTCTACTAAAGCGATAAAACCAAAGGCAGGCAAGGTCATACTCAAACCTGCCAATCAAAAATTGTTTGTTGAGTGGACGGCTGTTTATGATGACGTGGTGTCACGGCGTGATCCTGGTGTGGTACTGCTGGATGCACGGCCACATGATATGTACACCGGCAAAGTGATCCAGCATGCCATCCAGGGTGGACATATTCCCGGAGCGATTAATGTTGTTAGCCTTGATGGAACTGATGCCCTGAGTCAGAAATGGTTGAGCAAAGAACAGCTGGCCGAGATGTACAAAGCGATACCTAAAAACAAGACCATCTATGTTTATTGTCATGACGGTTTCCGTATGAGTCTTGCTTTTATGCAATTGAAAAGCCTGGGTTATATAGATGTTCGCATGTACAACGGCGGCTGGTCACACTGGGGAAATAGCCTGACCCTGCCAGTCGTAGAAGGTAATAAACCTTATGATGAGGCATTTGCACTGTAATGTTTGATGAATTAGCAAATCTTGTCGCCTATCAATGGCTTGGTCTCAATGCTGACAGCCATGCCGGTGCCGCGTTGCATTTTTTTGTGATGGATACGACGAAGATCTTTGTCATGCTGGTTATTATTATTTACGTGATGGGGTTGCTACGTGCCCTGTTGTCACCAGAAAAGGTCCGCGAGTATGTACGCGGTAAACCACAATGGTTAGCGCGTACCCTGGCAATTCTTCTCGGTGCGATCACACCCTTTTGCTCCTGTTCATCGGTGCCTTTATTTATCGGTTTTGTTGAGGCGGGGATACCACTGGGTGTGACCTTTTCGTTTCTTATTGCCAGCCCGATGATCAACGAAGTGGCAGTGGTTATTTTGCTCGGCATCCTTGGTTGGGAACTCACGGCCATGTATGTTGCAGCCGGACTGGTTGTTGCTTATATCGGTGGCGTTATCATGCAGCACTTTAAACCAGAACGCTGGGTTGAAGAGTATGTATGGAAAATCCAGATGGGGGAAGCCAACCTGGCCGAAGTTGATACCAGTCTTCGTGGCAGACACACTTATGCATGGGGTGAGGTAAAAGAAATTCTTCGCCGCTTATGGAAATGGATAATTGCGGGCATTGCGGTGGGTGCAGTATTTCATGGCTATGTACCTGAAGGTTGGGTTACCGAACACCTGGGCGGTAAGGATAACTGGTTGGCCGTGCCCGGTGCGGTGCTGCTAGGCGTGCCATTGTATTCCAATGCAACCGGCGTTATTCCGGTAGCTGAAGCGATGCTCGGCAAAGGTGTTGCGATAGGTACCACGCTGGCCTTTATGATGAGTATCGCCGCGCTGTCACTACCTGAAATGATTATCTTGCGTAAAGTGATTAAGTGGCCAGCATTGGCATTGTATGCCAGCGTCCTGGCCGTTGCATTTACCCTGGTGGGTTGGGGTTTTAATGTAATTAATTTATGAAGATTGAATACCCAAGGAGCGAGTCATGAAAAAAATGTTAATAAGTATTTTGATAGTCTCATTATCCCCCGTTGCATTTGCGGATGATGCAAAACTGGAAAACTATATTTTCAGTTTTGATTATGCCGCCAGAAAAGAAATGAAAATGGACAGCAAGGGTTTGATCAGGTTGTTAAAAGAGGGTAAGGCGCAATTGGTCGATATTCGCTTCAAAGAAGAATATGCCGCCTGGAAAGTTGGACCTTCTATAAGCATTCCTATCAATGAACTGCCGAACCGCTTAAATGAACTCGATACTAACAAGATTATTGTCACTGCTTGTCCACACAAAGATAGAGCCGCTGTTGCCATGGTTTATCTTCGTTCAAAAGGTATTGCTGCAAAGTATTTAACCGATGGTCTTATTGGTATGGCAGAAAACCTGCGTGGAGATGCCGCACGAGATTTTATCCAACAGCTTCCCAAATGATTAGGAGTTTTTTATGACGGAACAAACACAATTGCATTCTTCCATTGTTGCCATGGTGTCGTTGGCATCAGGTATTGCTTCTAATCATCCAGATATGGGGCAATGTCAGCTGGATCGTTTGCGCCAAGCCGGCGTACCGCAACACCAGATCGATGCGGTGATCGAGATTGCGCGCCATATTCGGGACGAGGCAGCACAAAAGCTTGATGCTGCTTTCGATGAGAAAGCAAACACATCAGGCAAACCGAAAGTAGAAAAAGGCAAGCCACTTGATAATAGTGAAGCGGGGACCTCATGCTGCACACCTACTGCAAGTGGCCAGTCCTGCTGTTAATGATTAACATGATTTAAGGAATGCACGTTATGAAAAATATTAAAGTACTTGGCTCGGGTTGCACTAACTGCAAGACGACCCTGAAGCTGATCGAAGAGGCAGCGAGTGCCAAAGGCGTTAAGGTTGAACTGGAAAAGGTGGAGGATATTGGTGCCATTATGGGGTACGGTGTTATGTCCACGCCGGGTGTGGTCATCGATGGTACGGTAGTGCACGCCGGTGGTGTGCCAGATCGAAAGAAAATTGAAAGCTGGTTCGACTAAATTCACGTTAAATATACTAAGGAGTAATCACGTATAGCCGCTTATCATCAGGCAGGGATACGACCGAAAAACAGGTGATAGCCTGGTTGGGAGCAATGGCTGAAGCGGGTTAAATGTGTTAAAAAATGAAACAGCTGACAGCAACAGAACTCAAGCATTTGTTATATACACAGATTCCACTGACTGAGTCGATGGGGATTGAGGTGATACAGGCCGACCCAACCTGTGCAATAGTCTCGGCACCCTTGCAGCCAAATATCAATCATCAGGGTACTGTATTTGGTGGTAGTGCTAACACTTTAGCCATAGTCTCGGCATATAGTTTGTTGTACTTGCGACTCAACACCCATCATCCACAATGTCATATTCTTATTCAGCAAAATACGATGCAGTATGAACATCCTATAGAGGGAGAAATGATTGCGCGTTGTGAATTTGATGATGCTGCGCGTTGGTCCCGTTTTATGAAAACCCTGCTGCGCCATGGCCGTGCCAGGATTTCTCTTGATGCTATTGTTAGACAAAATGAGCAGTGCTGTGCAAGTTTTAAAGGTGACTTTGTTGCCTTATGTCATTAAATTTTTGACTTTAAAAAGCGATCGGGAAGGGCGCTTTTGCTTTTATTTTACCGGCACGCAAATATCTAATGGAATACTTGCGCAAAAACAGGGACTTAAAAGAGAGTAGTCAGAAAGCAATCCGGGAGTGAATTAGCCAGAGGCAACAGTAATTAAGCATATGCTAAAAAGCAGGTGTTACATATGTTTACAGAAATAGTGAACTAAAGTGAATATTTGTTGCCATACTGTTAATGAGCAAAAACATTAAAGAATATTATTTTATTTGTTCTTTATGTTCTCCCTCCTCAATAGTTAGGTTATTTTTAGGGGTACCCCAATTCCATGGCGTACCCCATTTTTTTATCTGCTTAACTCGTCTTCAATTTGTTCAATCGTGATATGGCGTACATCTTTACCTTTCACCAGGTAAATAACATATTCACAAATATTCTTAGCGTGGTCACCGATACGTTCGATAGCTCGCGCCGCCCACATGATGTCTAACATCTGGGTAATTTTACGTGGATCTTCCATCATGAAGGTTAAGCATTGACGCATAAGACCATCGTATTCCTGGTCAACCTGGTTATCACGTTTACTGACTTCAATGGCGCTTTCTACGTCCATACGCGCAAAAGCATCCAGGGCACCATGCACCATTTTAGCAACATGGTCTCCCATGTTTTGTATTTCATGATAGTTATTTTTAGGACGATCCACTTCCGCTAAGCGGATACCCATGCGAGCAACGCGTTCTGCCTGGTCACCTATACGTTCTAAATCTGTAATCGTTTTGATAACCGCAATAACAAGTCTTAAGTCTGTTGCTGCCGGCTGGCGTCGGGCAATGATATGTGTACATTCTTCATCAATGTTCACTTCTGCCTTGTTAACCTTAACATCACGACTGATAACCGCTTCACCAAGTTCGACATTACCTTCAACCAGTGCCTGAGTCGCATTACGAATTTGTTCTTCTACCAGGCCGCCCATTGAAAGCACGAGAGTTCGAATTTCTTCGAGTTCGGAATTAAATTGCTGTGATATATGGTGTCCAATTTTTGACTTGTCCATGATATTTTCCTTTTATCCGTAACGGCCTGTAATGTAATCTTCAGTTTGTTTTTTACTTGGGTTGGTGAAAATTTTATCTGTATTATCAAACTCAATCATTTCACCCATATACATAAATGCAGTGTAATCAGAAACACGCGCAGCTTGCTGCATGTTATGTGTAACGATAACAATAGTATAGCGGTCTTTTAGTTCACTAATGAGCTCTTCAATTTTTAATGTTGATATGGGATCAAGTGCCGAAGCGGGCTCGTCAAGTAATAACACTTCAGGTTCAATCGCAATAGCGCGGGCAATAACCAGACGTTGCTGTTGACCACCCGACATACCTAAAGCGCTTTCATGTAAACGGTCTTTAACTTCATCCCAAAGTGCTGCACCACGTAATGACTTTTCAACGACCTCATCAAGTACACGCCGGCTTTTTACACCCTGTAAACGTAAACCGTAGGCGACATTTTCATAAATGGTTTTTGGAAAAGGGTTAGGCTTTTGAAATACCATTCCCACGCGGCGACGTAATTCTGAAACATCAACATTTTTTTCGTAAATATTGCTGCCATCAATATTTATTTTACCTTCAATCCGGCAACCATCAACAAGGTCATTCATCCGGTTAAAGCAGCGTAATAAAGTCGATTTACCACAACCACTGGGACCAATAAATGCGGATACTTTTTTCTCCGGGATGCTGAGATTGACATTCTGTAACGCCTGCTTTTCAGCATAGAAAAGATTGAGGTTATCAGTTGAAATACATGTTGTTTCATTCTTCAGAACATTTGAACGTTGCTCGCGTCCAAGAGACTTTAAATTCACTGCATGTGTTTTCGTTTCTGTTGTATTTGTATTCGTTGTCATAATATTTACCAGTTAAGACCAGTGTATCAATATTTCTTAAATTAAAAATTTGCCTGAATTTTATCTTAACTAAGTTCTAAGATTCGAGGCTACGATATTGCTCGCGTAAACGGTTACGAATATAAATTGCGCTCAGGTTGAGTAAAACAATAACTGCAATTAATAAAAGTGCCGTGGCATAAACTAAAGGCCTTGCCGCTTCCACGTTTGGACTTTGGAATCCGACATCATATATATGGAAACCAAGATGCATAAATTTACGTTCTAAATGGAAGAACGGTGCGTTTGTATCAAGCGGCAATGAAGGTGCAAGTTTAACCACACCGACAAGCATTAACGGTGCAACTTCGCCTGCAGCACGTGCTATTGCCAGAATCATTCCTGTCATCATGGAAGGTGTTGCCATTGGTAAAATTGTACGCCATAACGTTTCTGCTTTGGTTGCGCCTAAGGCAAGGCTGCCTTCACGAATAGAACGCGGTATACGTGATAAGCCTTCTTCTGTCGCTACAATAACAACCGGTACTGTTAATATTGCCAATGTTAACGAAGACCATAAAATACCAGGAGTACCGAAGGTTGGGGATGGTAATGCTTCAGGATAGAAGAGTTGATCAAGGTTTCCACCCAGGAAGTAGACAAAGAAACCTAAACCAAATACACCGTATACAATTGAAGGTACACCCGCGAGATTATTGACCGCGATACGAATTGTACGGGTAAACGCACCTTGCTTGGCATACTCACGTAAGTAAACTGCTGCGATAACGCCAAAAGGTGTTACTAATACGGACATGAGTAAAACCATCATGACCGTGCCAAAAATGGCGGGAAAAATACCACCTTCAGTATTGGCTTCACGCGGTTCGTCCGCGACAAACTCCCAGAGCTTTTCAAAATAAAGTATGATTTTCTGAAAAATATTCAGTGAGTTAGGCCGGTAAGCGCGTACAATTTTCGACAGCGGTATTTCAATCTGTTGGCCACTCATTGTTTCTGCGATTATGCTGTCGCGATTAAATTTTTTATACAGCTTTTTAAGATCCTGTTCTAATACGGCATATTCTTTTTCAAGTTGCTTACGCTCAAGATCAAGTTTCTGTATACGCTCGGGTGTATCTTCTTTTTCAAGTTCAAGACGACGTTTACCAAGACGAATTTGTTCCATGCCATAGTTGATACTACCAATGTCATCTTTTTCAATCTCACGGATTTGTTTGTAGATTAATTCAGCGCGTTCTAATTGTGTTTCAAGTTCTTGCCATGCAGTATCTTCTGATGCAACAGTCTTGTTATCGCTTTTAACCGACTTTAAGAAACCATAGAAATTACCCCATTCGCGGCGTTCTAAAACAACAATATTTTCCGGATATTGTTCGTCTTTTAGATAAGGCTGTAACATCCATTTAAAATCAGCACCGCTGATATCGCGGTTACCTGTTTTAAGCAGAATACGTGTTGCCGTTAGAGCATCCAGCTCTAAATGAACCCCCATACCATGTAAAGCTTCAAGGGTCACTTCTTCCTGGTTGTGAACTTCACCAATTATTCGCAGGGATTCTGGATTGGAGTTTGTCGCAGTTGCCTGGACATACTGGGCCTGCATGACAGACTTTGGCCAGAAGTGCGATAACCCTTTCACCGCAATAAGTGCAAGTAATCCCAGCACGATAATTAAACTGGCGCTAACTGCTGCTGCATTAAGCCAGATCCAGGGGTCACCTGATTTGAACCATTTCTTAATCATAAGCTGCTATATTTCTTTCTTAAGCGATGGCGAATAATCTCAGCCAGCGTGTTAAAGACAAAGGTAAAGACAAACAGAACCAGCGCAGCAAGGAATAAGATTCGATAATGAGTACTATCAACTTCTGATTCCGGCATCTCAACTGCTACGTTTGCTGCAAGAGTACGCATACCCTGAAAGATACTAAAGTCCATAACAGGAGTATTACCTGTTGCCATTAATACGATCATGGTTTCACCCACTGCACGACCCATACCGATCATTACCGCAGAGAAGATGCCTGGGCTTGCTGTTAATATGACAACATAAATAAGCGTTTGCCATGGGGTAGCACCTAACGCGAGTGAACCAAATGTCAGGTTCTTTGGTACGCTGAAGATCGCATCTTCAGTAATTGAGAATATAGTTGGGATAACGGCAACACCCATTGCAATACCAACGACCAAAGAGTTACGTTGATCGTAATCCATTCCCAGGTTTTCACTTAACCAGATCTTCATGTCGCCGCCAAAAAAGAAATGTTCCATTGGCAAGCTTAATGACATTGCGATCCAACCTGTAATAAGGAGTACCGGGATCAGTAACGCGGCTTGCCAGCCATCAGGAATTTTGTGGCGTACGTGTTCCGGAAGCTTTTGCCATAAGAATGCAAAAAGTAAAACACCGGCAGGTAATATGAGCAACATGCTAAAAAAACCGGGTAAATGACTCTCAATGACGGGAGCTAACCAAAGTCCTGCGAGGAAACCGAGGATAACAGTGGGTAAGGCTTCCATGATTTCAATGGTGGGTTTTACATATCCACGCATTTTCGCAGACATAAAATAAGCTGTGTAAATTGCGCCCATGATAGCAAGTGGCATCGCAAACAGCATGGCATAAAATGCTGCTTTCAATGTACCGAATGCAAGTGGCATTAAACTAAATTTAGGTTCAAAGTCATTACTGGCTGATGATGATTGCCAGGTATAAGAAGGTTCAGGATAGCTTTCATACCAGATTTGATCCCACAACACACCCCATGACATTTCAGGATGTTCATTCTCAATATGCCAAAGTTGCATTTGTTGTTGGTTATCTTCAGTAATAAAGGTATTTGCACGAGGAGAAACGGCAAGTATGTTTAAAGGTGCATTACTGACAACATCGTGCAACAGGGTGCGGTGTGCTGTTGAGTGATAGAACGCGAGTTGCCCCTTGTCATCAATAGCCGCAAAACCTTTACGACGTTGTTCGGTTACAATATCAGTAATAGTCGTGTGCTGGCTGTCAAAATCTCGGATTCGCGATAAAGTTAAACCGGTTTCTTTTTGTACCGGGAACCATTGGCTGATGCGGCCCTTGTTATCACCGACTAATAATGAAATTTCACCGGTTAAAAAAGTAAACTCTGAAATTGCAGCATCATCTGCAACAACACGTTTACGTTCCAGCACCTGTACATCATCAAGATCGCTGATATCAATTAAGGATACTTCGTTATTGTTATGCGCAACATAAAGCAAGCTTTGTGAGTTATCGATAAGTAAGTAATTCACATATTGAATATTTGGAATTTCAATTTGTGTACTCTCATAAGTCACATCTTCAGCATCACCTGTCAGTTCGTCATCAAATATCAGCTGATTTAATAACAAGCGATTATCATCCGTATAAGCAACAAAGGTTGCTTTCTCTTCATCATGCATCAAACCAACATGAGTTAAAGCATGTTCATTCGGATCTAAAACAAGTGGAGTCTCACCTAATGGAAAAGCGAGAGAAGGAACAACTTTTTTGATGTCATCAAAATAGGTCGTTCGATATTTATGTTGGGCAAAAACCATTTTGCCATCACTCAGTCCAAAAGCAATAAAACCTTTTGCCAGTCGACTGGTGGTAAAACTGGTGATATTCGAGTTTTGTGGCAAATCCACATCGACACTTTCTTCAACCTGGCCATTGTTCACATTAAAGAAAATGGCTTTCGCCTGGTCGGTAAAACGCACTGCAATCGAATTTTGTTCTTCAATAGCGAGGTGGAGAGTTTTGCCTTCAGTCACGGCTGGCGTTGGGTATTGTGTTGTTCTTTCCATTTCGGGAGCAAGGAAAAGTGGAAATACCACGTAAGCGAGATAGAAGAAAATTAAGACAATCGCAATGATGACGCTGATACCGCCAACCGCCATGCTGACACTGGTGATTTTATTTTTTATAGCTCGCGCACGATTCATCTTCGATGTGAGTGCCTGGGCTAATGCAGAAGCTTCGCTAGAAGAGGCTGCTGGAGTTTGGGTGCTGGATTCTGACATGTACGAATGATAATACCTGAATATGACAGTAATATGACAATCTATAACCGGTTGATAAATATAGTATTTTTAGTTTTTGATATGGAAGCATGAGCAGGTAGAAAATACAATTATATCCCTTTATGACAGTGAGATGAATCTGAGTACATAAATTAGCTAAAAGTGATATTTCTGGTTACTGGAGTATCATCAATTTCAATAAATCCAAAGCAGCTCTTCGATTTGCTTCAAAAGACAAAATGTAAAATGTAAAATGTAAAATATATTAGTAGAGCCAGTGCAGGAGAAAGTATAAATATAAATTTTATCCCTCGCACCTGATACCCAATCTATTGAGGCTATAGATATAGCAGGTATTGCCGGCATTAAAAGTCGTATTCATTGCCTTTAATCCCATATTTCAATAATAGCTAATCATACTCATAGTCTTTTATGCACCATACATGATCTAGCTCAATGGATTTCGACTATTCTAAATTAGACTTAAATCGTCTTTATAAAAGGCAGGCTGATCTCAGAATTCTTATGATTGGTAATAGCTATTATATATTAATAAATAAACGATTTTATCTATTACCTGCTTTTCATTAAATTAGACTCATGCCAAGCAATACAGGCTAAAAATATTTTCTAATCAAGGAGAGCAATATGAAAGATAAATCCAAATTAACCACCACCGGTGGCGCACCGGTTGCTGACAATCAGAATGTATTGACTGCGGGGCCTCGAGGCCCAATGTTACTTCAAGATCTCTGGTTCCTGGAAAAGTTAGCCCATTTCGATCGAGAAGTTATTCCTGAACGCCGTATGCATGCCAAGGGTTCAGGTGCATACGGTACTTTTACCGTAACCAATGACATAAGCAAATATACCAAGGCCAAGATTTTTTCAGAAGTAGGAAAAAAGACGGATGTATTTTTGCGCTTCTCTACTGTGGCCGGTGAACGTGGCGCAGCTGATGCAGAACGAGATATTCGTGGATTTGCAGTGAAATTTTATACTGAAGAAGGCAACTGGGATATGGTTGGTAATAATACTCCCGTTTTCTTTTTGCGTGATCCTTTAAAGTTTCCCGATCTCAATCATGCGGTTAAACGTGACCCTCGCACCAATATGCGCAGTGCGCACAGCAACTGGGATTTCTGGACTTTATTGCCTGAGGCATTGCATCAAATTACTATTCTGATGAGTGACCGTGGTAACCCCCGAACCTATCGCCACATGCACGGCTTCGGTAGCCATACTTTCAGTTTTATCACTGCTAAAAATGAACGTTATTGGGTCAAGTTTCACTTCAAGAGCCAACAGCCAATTGAAAACCTGAGCGATCAGGAAGCAGAAGAGCTAGTGGGCAAAGACCGTGAAAGTCATCAAAAAGATTTGTATGAAAGTATTGAAAACGGTGACTTTCCTCGCTGGGATTTCAAAGTGCAAATCATGCCGGAGAAAGATGCGGAGACCTATCGTTTCCATCCGTTTGATTTAACTAAAGTCTGGCCGCATAAGGATTATCCGTTGATCGATGTTGGTGTGCTTGAACTTAACCGTAACCCTGAAAATTACCATGCTGAGGTGGAACAGTCGGCTTTTAACCCTGCTAATGTTGTTCCGGGTATTGGGTTTTCGCCGGACAAAATGTTGCAAGGTCGTTTGTTTTCTTATGGAGACACGCAGCGGTACCGACTGGGTGTGAACCATTCTCAAATTCCGGTTAATCAACCGCGTTGCCCCGTGCACAGTTTTCATCGTGATGGTGCGATGCGTGTAGATGGTAACTTTGGAAGTACAAAAGGTTATGAACCAAACAGTCTGGGTGAATGGCAAGAACAACCTGAGAGTATGGAACCCCCATTAGCCATTAATGGCGCTGCAGATCACTGGAATTATCGTGAAGATGACCATGATTATTATACGCAGCCGGGTGATTTATTCCGCTTAATGACACCACAGCAGCAGCAGCTATTGTTCGAAAATACGGCGCGTTCTGTTGGGGGTGCAGATGTTGATGTACAAAAGCGGCACATTAGTAATTGCCTCAAAGCCGATCCCGCATACGGCGAAGGTGTGGCTAAAGCATTAGGTGTTAAGTTAAGTGATGTAACAAAATAAAGTCACTCATTACTATGATAATTCGGACTGCCCAAAGCGGGTTTGCTTTGGGCAGCCAATTAACATTTCTACTGTTCATTTTCAGTGTTTAATAAAGATGATGTTTGTTGGCAAACGGACGAACGCTAATGATTGAACACTTTTGATACTATTGACATTGAAAAGTCATATATTACAGGCAATAAAAAACCCGGTACTTAGACCGGGTTTTTTATTAGAAAAAAAAACAGCTTATTTTAATTTAGCGAGTTCTTTTTCAACCATTTTAGCGCTCAATGGAATGTATCCATCTTTAATTACCACTTTTTGACCTTGCTTAGATAAAACCATTTTAAGGAATTCATATTGCATTGGGTTTAAAGGTGTATTTGGCTTCTTGTTAACATAGACCCATAAGTTACGACCTAATGGGTATGTTTTGTTTGCCGCATTTTCTGCAGTCGCCGCAACAAATGGCTTACCTGGTTTTTTTGTTAAAGCTAAAGCGCGCACGCCAGAAGTTTTATAACCAATACCTGAGTAACCAATGCCATTTAATGAAGATGATACAGACTGAACGACTGAAGCAGAACCGGGCTGTTCATTTACCGTTGTTTTGTAGTCACCTTTACATAATGCTTTTTTCTTGAAGTAACCGTATGTACCCGATACTGAGTTACGACCGTAGATTTGGATGCTCTTATTTTTCCATGAGCCATCTAAACCAGCATCACCCCATGTGGCGATATCTTTGTCACCTTTACACTTACGTGTAGAAGAGAAAATTGCATCAACTTGAGGAATAGTTAAACCTTTGATTGGGTTATCTTTATGTACATATACTGCTAATGCGTCAATCGCTACAGCAATTGCCGTTGGTTTGTAACCGAATTTCTTTTCGAAAGCCTGTAATTCTTTATCCTTCATTTTACGGCTCATAGGTCCGAAATTTGACGTGCCTTCAGTTAAAGCGGGTGGCGCAGTAGAAGAACCTGCAGCTTGAACTTGTACGTTCACATTTGGGTAAAGATGAGTGAACTCTTCTGTCCATAATGCCATTAAGTTAGCTAAAGTGTCAGAACCTACACTTGAAAGGTTGCCTGTTACACCGCTTGCTTTTTTGTATTCAGGTAGTTTCTTATCTAATGTTGAACCAGCATGAGCCAATGTAACAAAAGAAGATAAACTGACTGCCAACACGCTCATGCTGATAGTCTGGAGTAGTTTAGATTTCATTTTATTCTCCCAGGGAAAATTAATTAGTAATAAAAGTTGTTTTTAAAGTGTATGTATTCTGCTTGCTATATATGACAATAATAAGACTTTATTGTTACAGTTTTATGAATGACGAAAAGCTGCTGGGATATCAGATTAAACTAATGATTTTTAAGCTGAAATACGTTGTTCAGGAAAATAACACTTAAAAGTGGAGCCTTCACCCAGGGAGCTGCTGATTACCAGGCGGCCATCATGACGCTCAGCCGCATATTTCACTATCGCGAGTCCTAAACCAGTACCACCTGATTCTCGTGAGCGATCAATATCCGCACGATAAAAACGCTCAGTTAAGTGAGGGATATGTTTTGCAGCAATGCCAGGTCCATTATCTGAAACGGAAAAGACCGCTTCATTCCCCTGCTTTTTCCAGCTGATTTTGATAGAGCCGTTTTCCTGCGTATAACGAACGGCATTATTAATCAGGTTGGCAAATAAGCTATGCAGTTCATGAACATTACCGCGTAGTTTAACGTCTTCGTCAGCATCAAGTGTAATAGTCTGCTTTTTGTGCTGACCTAAAACCTCGGCATTCTCTTTTAAAGTAATTAACAGGGTAGCAACATCAACCTGTTTAGCGTGTTCAATAGGGGCTGTTTCCATTTTTGATAAGGCCAGAAGATCTGTAACAAGTCGCTGCATACGCATTGCCTGTTGATACATATTTTCGAGACCTAATTTGAAACTTTTTTCATCTTTGGGAATGTTGTCTGAAAACATTTCCAGGTAGCCGGTTAATACGGTTAAAGGTGAACGCATTTCATGAGAAACATTAGATACGAAGTTTGTACGCATCTCTTCAAGTTTATGAATATGGGTAACATCTCGGCAGAAAATCATTTTTTGTTTATAACCAAAGGGAATGATTTGAATAGTCAAAATGTTTTCAGCATTATCGGGAGATGGAATCGTAATTGTTTTGCTAAATTTTTCCTTACTTAAATAACGTTGAAAATTTGGATGACGGATAAGGTTATTAATTTTCTGTCCGGCATCGCGTGGATAGGCAATACCCAGCAATGAACTGGCAATCGGGTTTACCCATTCGATTTCATTTTGCTGACTTAAAATAACAACACCATCAGGTAAAGCCTCAGCTGCTTTTTTAAAACGGGACAGGGCTACCGATAATAGTTTTTGTTGTTTGTTCTTTTTTCTTTCAAGTAAGTGCAGCTCATTAAATATTTCACCCCAGTAACCCTGGGCATCGGGTAGTTCACTTTTTTGTTCAAGTAACCAGTCATGCAGTTTAAAGACATTACCCAACATAAAAATAATATAGATAAAAAGAACAATCGTAACGAAGAGTAGTGATTTATTAAATAAAGCACCAATTGCTGCGCTGGTGGCAATGAGTACCAGAAGCGTTGTTATTTCATGTTGTTGTTGAGGTGACATTTAAAATAATTGTTATTTATTAGACAGACGATAACCTGCACCGCGAACAGTTTGCACCATATCCTGGAGACCTGTTTTTTCCAGTGCTTTTCGCAGTCGGCGTATGTGAACATCGACTGTACGTTCTTCAACGTAGACATTATCACCCCAGACATTATTTAGCACCTGTTCACGACTAAAAACACGATCAGAATTTTCCATAAAAAAGCGTAATAGTTTGAATTCAGTTGGTCCAAGTTCGATAGTTTGGCCGTTTCCTTCAACACGATAAGATCCTGTATCTAGCATAAGGCCATTGACTCGAATTATATCTTGAGTATTTTCCTGTTTGCTACGGCGTAATAATGCTTTGATTCGTGCAATGAGTTCTCGTGGAGAAAAAGGTTTAGTGAGGTAGTCGTCGGCACCGCTTTCCAGGCCGCGTATAACATTGTCTTCTTCAGTTTTTGCCGTGAGCATTATAATAGGAATATGTTCAGTTTCAGGCATGCGGCGGAGTTTTCGGGCAAAATCAATTCCACTAATACCCGGCATCATCCAGTCAAGCAATATGAGTTGTGGCGGATTTTGCTTAATTATTGATTCTGCTTTATGTGCATCACTGGCTTCTTCCCACTGGTAGAGTTCCTGGGCAAGTGCCATACATACCATGTCTCGAATTGCACGCTCATCATCTACAACTAAAATATAATCATTTTTGTTTGTCATTTTTCTTTCACATTGAAACGGGTCTATTTGTCATAAATGCTATTTAAACAAAGTTATGTTACATATATATGACACTATACCTTAGCATGATTAACAAGAAGTATAATAAAACAGCTCAAAATGCTCATTTACTACTTGATAATCATACAAAGGTATAGAAGACATATAGGGTGTAGCATAATAAAAAATGTTATTTAAGTAACAGAGCAATTCCACTAAATATAAGAAAAACGCCAATGGCTTTTTGGAATGAACGCTGTGAAATATTGGTATGTAAATGCTCGCCGATATACATGGCAAGAAACATAATCGGCAATGCCAGACCGATATTTATCAGAACCGTTGAGGTATAAAATCCAGAAAGTGTAAATCCGGTTGCCCGAATAA
The DNA here is from genome assembly GCA_026197095.1 of Gammaproteobacteria bacterium. Classification (GTDB taxonomy): domain Bacteria; phylum Pseudomonadota; class Gammaproteobacteria; order UBA6429; family Thiohalophilaceae; genus JAGLTQ01. Next base: position 4,747 of record JAPHTF010000016.1, on the reverse strand, counting down.
GACCATCAATAAGAAAAACGGCAGCACATGTTGCACGAAAAATGGTTTTATCCAGTTTTTGTAAATGAAAATAAAAAACATAAAATGGCCCGCCAGTTCCAAACAGGGTGCCGACCAGGCTGCCAAAAAAACCGGCAAAAACTGGCCATACGAAAGAATCATTTTTTTTCAGTGTCGGGGATATCAGGCTATAAATAGCAAATAATATAATAAATATACCTAATGCTTTTACCAGAATTAAGGTGTTAACCGATTTAATAATAAATAAAGCAAAAACAACACCGAATACCGCAAAGGGTATTGCACGTAAAATGACGTTCCAGGCAATATGTTTGCGGGTATGAATGCTATGTATAACAGAGGCAGAGATATCCAAAATGCTGATAAAAGGGACAACAAAGGTTAAAGGCAAAAACAGAGCGAGCAGGGGAATAGATATTAAACCTGAACCGAAGCCGGTCACACCGCGAAATGTATAAGCAACAACAAGAATGATCAGTGCTAAACTGTATTGTGTATATGTTAATGAATCGATCATGAGAGGTAAGCTTTGCCTATATAGATAATTATGCTTAATAAAAAAATTAAAATAGCCGTGAGTAGTTGTTTATTAGGTGAAGCAGTTCGTTACGATGGAACCGATAAACATATTGAATATATCACACAGCAACTTGCTAAAGAATATAATCTGATTTCGTTATGCCCTGAAATGGCAGTGGGAATGGGTGTGCCACGTTTACCGATTCATTTGCTTGATGATGGATATTCAGTTCAAGCTTGCGGTATCGAACATCCTGAAAATAACCAGACAAAACCGTTAACGGATTACGGGAGAAGTATTTTAGATTTACATCCTGATATATGTGGTTATATTTTCAAAAAAAATTCACCCAGCTGTGGAACCGATAAGGTTAAAGTCTTTAATATTAAAAGCGGAGAATATGAACAGCGAGGTCAGGGAATATATGCGGCTACTATAATGAAGGCACTACCTTTATTACCGGTTATTGATGAAGAAGATTTTTTGAATAAACGTATGCAGGTTGAGTTTTTATCTAAGGTACTTAAGTATGCCGAAGTATATTTGTAGGTCGGGCTTCAGCCCGACACGATACACGAAAAATGAATTACAGTAAGTTGCGAGGAATAGATTAACTTAATCGGTTTTTTTGCCACTGCGTCGGCTTGAAAGCCGACCTACAATGTGATCATTAATCATAATACACTCAGTAGGTCGGGCTTCAGCCCGACGCTAATATCGAGAAAGGAAGTATAGTAAGTTGCGATGAATAGATTAACTTAAGTGGTTTTCTTTGCCGCTTTGTCGGCTTGAAAGCCGACCTACAATGTGATCATTAATCATAATGCACTCAGTAGGTCGGGCTTCAGCCCGACGCGATACTCTAAAAATGAATTATATTAGTTTGCGATGACTGCCATTAATTAAGTTGTTTTTTTTGTCTCTGCGTCGGCTTGAAAGCCGACCTACAATGTGATTATTAATCATAATGCACTCAGTAGGTCGGGCTTCAGCCCGACGCGGTATACGAAAAATGAAGTGTAGTAAGTTATAAGGAACAGATTAGATTAAGCGGTTTTTTTTTGCCGCTTTGTCGGCTTGAAAGCCGACCTACAATGTGATCATTAATCATTATGCACTCAGTAGGTCGGGCTTCAGCCCGACTCGATACTCTAAAAATGAATTATATTAGTTTGCGATGAATACCATTAGTTAAGCTGTTTTTTTGTCTCTGCGTCGGCTTGAAAGCCGACCTACAAAAATATTTAACCCGCGATAATTAAACGGAGCGCATCTAAACGAAGTTGCGGATGTTGTATGTAACTATTGAGTTGATTTCTTTCTTCCTGTAATTGCTGTATTTCATCGTCGCGTACATTCGGGTTTGTTTTTTGTAATGAAAGCAATCTTGATATTTGTGCACCTAATTGTTCTTCAATTTCTGTTTCAGCAATATTAATCAAAGTCGGTATGTTTTGTGATAATTGCGATTCTGCATGAGAAATAATACGGCGTAAATTCTCACGATGGCCTGCAACAATCTGTTGGCAAGTATGCACATCAATAGATGGAACCAGGCTCTTACATTGTTCAAAACTAATTTTGTCGCTGTAATCAATATTTTCTTTATCCATCACAAGACGAATAAGCTGTGCAGGCATAAACCGATCAACTTGTAAGTGTGCGGGCGCGATACATTGAACGACAAATAACATCTCTAATAGCACTGTTCCCGTAGCGAAGGTTTTATTTTTAATAATACTGAATGCAACATTGCCATGCTCACCTTCAAATACCATATCCATTGCACCTGTTACCATGGGGTGTTCCCAGCTCATGAACAGCCTGTCTTCATGCACTAAAGCTGTTTCACGATCAAAGGTAATCGTGACCCCATCATCAGGTAATTCAGGAAAATGAGGGGTTAACATATGGTTGCCGGGGTGAAGTACGTAACTATGCAAACTATGTTCTGTTTGATCTACTCCGTATGTATCACATACACGCATCATATAATCTTCGAGCTCATGATTAGCTTCGATGCTATTAATTGCTTTAACCAGTTTCTCCGCGACAGGTTTACGAAAGGCGTTCATTTCCAGTAAACGATCACGTCCTTTTTGTAATTCCTGGTTCAGTTCGTTGTAAAGTGGTTTTGCTTTATCGAGCAATGAAATAATATTTTCAACGTCATAATGTGTCTGTTCTAACTGGTTTTGTAAATCAGTTCCCAGTTGAGCCATCATACCTTGTCCAGCCGGGCAGGTTTGTGCAAAAGCATTTAAACCTTCTTTATACCAGTGGAACAAAATTTCTTGTGCCGACTCTTTTATATAAGGTATATGAATCTGAATAACTTCTTTTTGCCCAATCCGATCAAGTCGGCCAATACGCTGTTCAAGCAAATCCGGGTTAAAGGGTAAATCAAATAACACCAGGTTATGAGAGAACTGGAAGTTACGTCCTTCACTGCCTATTTCAGAACAAATAAGCACCTGTGCGCCTTCTTCTTCATCGGCAAAATAGGCAGCAGCACGATCGCGTTCAATAATACTTAAGTCTTCGTGGAAGACAGATGCACGTATTCCATGCTTATTCTTTAGCAGGTCTTCTAATTCAAGTGCTGTTTGCGCATGCGCACAAATCACCAGGACTTTTTTATTTTTTAATCCCTGTAGTAAATTAATAATCCAGGCTACACGTGGATCAAAACTTGTCCAGTGTGGTGTGTTTTGAAGTATAGAAATCCCGATGTCCTTAAGGGACTGGTAAGCAATCTCAGGCGTGAGCATGAGTTCGGCATAGCGACGTCTAAAATCGAGAGAAAACTGTGTTTTTTTCTCTTCTGTGGTAAATATTTTTTCAAAAATGGATGAATATATCGTACAGGTATCCAGCGCGTAACCATTTACTTTTCTTTCAGGGAACCCTTTAATTGCATGGCGTGTATTTCTGAATAAAACACGACCGGTGCCATGTTGATCTATTAACAGGTCAACGATTTTCTGTTTTAAGTTTGAAAGTGCATCTCCACTCAGGCTGACTAATTGTTTGAGCAAGTCCTGGTTATCATGAGAAATAAATTCTTTTAACACATGAACATCATGTTTTGCCAAAGGCTTATCATCAATCAGTGCTTCTGCTGTTTCAGCTAATTTTGCATAATGCGATTCTTCAGCCAAGAACATATCGAGATCATGGAAACGATGCGGGTCAAGTAAACGTAAACGGGCAAAATGACTCGAAGGTCCAAGTTGTTCCGGTGTCGCAGTTAACAGTAAAACACTTGCGGTGTTTTGTGCTAATTTATCGATGAGTTGATATTCTGCGCTAACATTATTCACTTCCCATTTCAGATGATGGGCTTCATCAATAATTAAGGTATCCCACTCACCATTAATAATCTGTTGATGGCGATCAGGATTTTGCATAAGAAAATCAAGACTACACAAAATAAGTTGTTCGCTATGAAAAGGATTTAACTCGCGATCTAATATATCGGGATCTTCATCTGCACTTATTCCATTCTCTTCATCTAATGACTGGCAACGTTCTTCATTAAACAAACTAAACTTGAGATTGAAACGGCGTAACATCTCAACTAACCATTGATGAAGTAATGCATCGGGAACAATAATTAAGATGCGTTGTGCTCGCCCCGAAACAAGTTGGTGATGAAGAATTAATCCTGCTTCAATTGTTTTACCCAAACCAACTTCATCGGCAAGTAATACGCGGGGTGAAGGACGCTGTGCAACTTCATATGCAATGTAGAGTTGATGCGGAATCAAGCTCATGCGTGCACCATATAATCCGCTAACTAATGAGGTCGATAACTGGTGTTTTTTATTTAAGGTATCGTGACGCAGGATATAGGCTTTTTCAGGATCAAACTGGGCGGTAAATAGTCGATCCTGTGGGCGGTTCAGTTTAATTGCGGCACTTAATTGAGTTTCACAAAGCGTACGGGTTATGCCTTCTGCATCTATGACTTCATAGCTGATAATGCCATTATCTTCGAGTAGTGCCGTTACTTTAAATTCTTCATTTTCCTTATTCTGAATTGAATCACCCACAGCAAAACTGACCCGGCTGAGGGGAGCTTGTTCAATGGCATAAGTACGGACTTCATTGCTGGCGGGAAAATCAATGGTAATTGTGCGGTGATCGAGCGATTGGATTAGCCCAAGCCCAAGTTCACTTTCACTATTACTAATCCAACGCTGG